>JAUWGG010000058.1 GCA_030606525.1 Methanobacteriota archaeon
TATCCATGTTTCCTCTTCATATCCAACGATAATAGGGAAAAATGTATCCTTAGCTCACGGCAGCATAGTTCACGGAGCAAGAATAGGCGATAACACGATCATAGGGATGCATGCAACTGTATTGAATGGAGCTGAAATCGGTTCCGGTTCTCTGATCGGAGCCAATACTTTAGTTAAAGAGGGGATAAAAATTCCTCCAGGTAGTTTGGTTTTAGGACTTCCTGGCAAGATAATAAGAAGTGAAGATGAAAATTTATCTGTTGTGGCTGTAAAGAATGCCGAGATATATCATAGATTGAGGGATGAGCATAAAATATCAAAATATATGCGTTATAACCCTTGAAATGTTAGAGGAGGATTGATGGTTTGGTGAACTACACATTTGCTATAATAGACATCAATGATATAAAAGAGCACGAGCGCACAAAATCCGAAGGTTTAAAGAAACTCGCGGCAAAGATAAAAAAGGACGGAGTCTTCAATGAGCCAGTGGTAGTAGATAAGGACCATTATATACTATTGGACGGACACCATAGGTTTAACGCCTTGAAGCTCTTAGGCGCTAAAAAGGTCCCAGTATTCTTAGTTGATTATTTTGATGATGATATCAAAGTGAATGTTTGGCCTGAGGCAATAGCAAACAATATCACCAAAGTGACAAAAGAAGAAGTTATCAAGACGGGTTTAAGCGATGAACTGCTCCCACCAAAAACCACACGTCATATAATCAAAGCCAATTTTGAGTATAGAGCGGTTAAATTAGAAGATTTAATGTGAAATTAGGATTCATACATCAATTTCATCTATATCTACGCCGCATTTTTTGCTTAATTCTCTATGCAATCTCAATATCTTATTAGCAGCAGTCTGGTGACCCTCCCTGTTCATCTTTTCAACGATGAATTCTACCCTTCTTTTTTTCCTACCTATCATGAGATTATCAGCATGTGCTACGATCTTCTCTTCGATCGTTCTCGGTACATAATCCTTTAAAGGCAAACCCAGTTCTTTCGCTTCTTGTTTAGAGATGCCTGCACCGATATGTCTTTCGATTATGTGAACGACAGGTTTTGGCAATTTCAATTCTTTCGCGATCTTCGCACCCTCCACTCCATGATCTATGCCGTGAGTTCTACTTCTTCCAATATCATGCAGCAGTGCACCAGCCGATACTAAATCTACATCCGCTTCAGTTAAATACGCTATCTTAACAGCAAGTCTTTGAACAGCTTTGCAATGCTCAATAACATTACCCTCACAGCTTACCCTTTTTAATATCTCAATGCATTCTTCATCGCTTATGATTTCAAGCACTCTTTTTTCTTTTTTACCTGGTAAAATCCTCAATTTCCCGCTAAAATCTTTCTTTAGTCCCTTGCCTTTAGATAATCTATCGAGGAATACAGCCAAAGCGGCAACTTCGGAATGGGGTTGACTCCCTATTGATATATTATAGTCCGCAAGTTTGTACACCTCAGCTGGTACTTTTTCCGCGCCAACAACGATCAATATGTTATCATTTGGTATTTTATGCAGAACATCATCGATATGCTCACCATACATCGTCAAATGAACTTTTGTGCCATTCCATTCTTTCAATGTTCTTCGCCAGTTAACACCTGTAACGATTCTAAATGATCCACCGAAACGAGCGGTAACCTCATCAATACCTTTCTCCAATTTCTTATCTTCCGTTGAAACAAAGATCTTATCAGCACCAAAAGCTCTGGCGACCAAAGCTACATGAGTCGTAACCCTCTTATCTCGAAATATCCTGTGACCTAACCTTAAAACAGCGATCATTCTATCCTATTCTTTATATATTTCTATCCTGTGTCCTCTGTACTCAAGCTTTATAGAGCGTCTAATAATACTCTTGAGCATGGTTGTTGATATACCCAACTCATCAGCAATGTCACCAGCAAATTTCCCTTCTTTCTTTACCGATTTAAATATCCATTCTTCAAATCTTTCAAATTCCTCTTCGGGCATAACAGCTGCAGACAGCACATCACTGATCTCATAAACAGGACAAGAGGTGTTTATATGGAAGGAGACATAGTAGGAGTGATATGCTTTCTCTGGCTCCCCATTGGTGGACTGCCATCTACTCTCCACCAGCTTTATCTTCTCAAAGAACTGCAGCGCGTCCTTTCCCTCCTCGCCGAACTTCTTCTCTATTTCTCGTACTGTCTTCCATCCAGCAGCTACTTCTTTAAACACATTCCTCTTAACTTCTGTATCAACTGCTCTAAGTATGGAAACAAGATCTGCAGGTTCGTTGATTACCTTAATACGGTTCATATAGCTCCTCACTCTATTGTTGCCCTGTATTGATTTCACCGAATATAAAACTGTCTTTAGGTTTTAGGTTATAAAATGAGCATGAGAAAAATAAATGGCGGATTGTCAGTGGTAAACCGATCATCTTCTGGATGTTGAAAAAGCGCGGCGAATTAGAAATCATAGAACGATTTCAATCAAATTATGGAACAGGGTCAGGGTCACCAATGGCACGATGATCATGAGGAAATCATCATCTATGTATTTTATATGAGGATATTCCGCGAGTAGAGCAGATACCGTTCCAACTACCGTTAAGACAAGAATAACTAAAATAGACAGATCAGATAAGAAAGAAACGAAGAAGAAAAAAATGACAGCATAGCAGATCGCTGGTAGAAATGGATATAGGATTTTTCCTTCCCTCTTTTTCAATTCGCCGATCAATGGGTCGATCCACGCCATACCAAATATAATCGGTACAACGAAGATTTTGGGAAAAAATAAAAAGGCCACGGTTATGCCAACACCTGCCCAAGCAAAAGCTGAGATCTGTTTTCCTTCATAATCTCGTAAACCAAAGAATATTTTTTTCCTTAATACCCTAATGGCTTCGATTATTAAAACAACGAGGAGGATCATGAGTAAAGTGAACCGCTTTGAAACTCCAATACCCCATAAATCATCTGGAACGAGATAATATACTAGGAAGACAGGGGCGCATAGATGGAATACCCTGCGAAATAACGCTGGTGTTATCCCTAAGATTTTTTTCACGAATAATGTGTATTACCAAAGACTATTTATTATTATTCTTAAAATTTCAAATGAAAAGTTATAAAAAGTAAAGACTATATTTAGTAATGAGGACAATTCGTTTAATATGAGATGATGAGGATGCAATCTCCCCTTAAAGAACTTAAAAGAGCAAAGGCACTCAATTTTTCTATGGATGATGTAAGAGAGCTTCTTGAAAAAGAACCGGAAAAATTACTGGCATCAGTTAAAAATATCGTACTGAATAAAGAGGGATGGGGAGAAGCAAGTGAATTCATGATCAAGATTATGAAAGAACATCCAAAGAGCTTTGATATATTGAAGAGCATGGCACTAGCGCAAGATTCAAAGGTCAGAGGTTTTACTGCTTTTGCCCTTTCTAAATTTAAAGAGCTGGATGATGAGGGATTTGAACTGCTAATTCGTCTTTTAAAGGACCGAGAACCTGAAGTGTGGCAAGAAGCTTCTTCTTCCATGGGAGGAATTGCTAGCAAAAATAAAAAGGTGTATAATTATGTGATGGAGATAGGTAATGATGATTTTTACGAACTGAGGAAAAGAGGTACAAGAACATTGGGAGAAGTTGCCAAAATTGATTCTCACGCTTTAGGGCTTTTACAATTGAGGGTAGTGGATGAAAATAAAGAAGTGAGGGAAGAAGCTGCAAGAGCATTAGGATGTGTAGCTAAGTCTAAGGACGAAGTCTTTCAAATCCTGAAGAATATTATTACGCATTTTCCAGCATCAACTTCACATGGGTATGATGACATTTATAAAAATGTTATTAAAACTCTAGGTGAAGCTTATAAAACAAGAGACGAAATAAGCATTCTAGAACAATTGGTAGGAGAAAAAGACAAATTCATTCGCATAGAAGCTGCAAATGCAATAGGAGAGGCTGCTAAAAAGAATGCAAAAGCATTTTCCTTGCTGAAGGAGTTAGCAAAGCATAAAGACGAATATGTGCGCAGAGGTATAGCAAAAAGTTTAAAGGGACTAGCTGAAACCAGACCAGTTGAAACGTTAAAACTCATAAAAGAAATGATCAGTGATGAGGATAGGTATGTGAGCATGTATGCTGCTTCTGCCGTAGGGGTCGCAGCTCAAAAGGAAGAGAAGGCATTTGAACTTATCCAGGACTTGTTATTGAACAAATCAATAAAAACTTTAAAGAATTTAAAAGAGAAGCAGAGGGAAGATATCCGCAGAGGCGTGAGCGAGGGATTGGTAACGATAGCAGCAAACAAAAAGGCTCTTTCACTTTTAAAACGGGTTGCAAGGGATAAGGACTACTATTTGCGAAGCAACGCAGCTCGAGCTCTAACTATAATCGCAGCAACGAATGATGACATTTTCCCGATCATTAAGGAACTTGCTGAGGATAAAGACGAGTATGTGCGCAGACAATCTGCGTTCGCTTTAGGTGCTTTAGGTGAAAGAAAGGAGGAGGTAATACCGCTCATAAAAAAGCTGGCAAATGATGGGGATATTGGAGTTAAAAGAAATATTGCAAAAGTCCTCAGTTCAATTGCAAGAACAAATCCTGAGGAGGTCTACGATATCGCAGAAAAATTTACAAAAGACAAGGATGTTTATGTTCAAAGGGAGGCAGCATCTTCCATATCATCATTGGTCAAAGAAATGCCCGAGCAATCATTTAATCTCATAATGAAATTAACGATCAGCGATGATGAAGCAGTTCGTATTGGAGCTGCAAAGTCCTTAGAGGAATACATCGACATCTATCCGAACACTGCATTCGATAAAATCATGACGTTGATAATGGGAAAGTGCAATCCTGATGTCTTTTACTACATTTCAAAGATGGCAAGACGACCGATCATAGGAGAGATATTCGATAATTATTATAGATTATCGAAAGGAGAGGACATTGGAGCCAGTGTTAAAAAGGCTGCTGCATGTTTCAAGAATGCAAGGCATTTGGAATGGGGTAAAGAACTCTTTTTGCTCTATACCATATACAGCGAGGCTTTAGAAGCAAGATCAGTTGAGGATATCTTTGTGGTGACCTCCAAGGTCAAAGATTTCGCTAGTATTCAATACACTCCAAATCAAGTTCTGATTGATGGATTCACTAGATTGACGAATATATACGGCATTCTTCTAAAATATAGACGAGTGGATGAACCCGGTGATAAACAGATCTTTTTACGGGAGAGCATTGAGGCCATAGACGATATACACAATTTCATCGAAGAGAGTTTAGTTGAGCCAGAGAAAAGGATATTTGAAGAGTTCTTTTCAGATTGGAGAGATATATTGAGCAGGGAGATAAGCAGCTTAAAGGGAAGAGCCACCTTGAATGTGGAACTCCGGACAAAGAAGATCATATTTGAGGATGAGACACACATCCTTCTAGGCATATCAAATGTTGGTAGGAGTGAAGCAGAGAATGTTACTATTAAAATCAAATCATCATCAGATTTCTCAGTACTTGAAAAATCAATCGAACAATTGGACATAATCCCTGTTGGCAGAACTTTCTTTGTTGAATTTCCTGTAAAAGCACAGGCAAAAGGTAGGGTCAGGGTCGTTTTTGTGATCGAATATGATGATGTGGAGCGAAAAGGAAAGATAGTTGAGTTTGCAGATGTGATCGAATTTCTTGAGGTTAAAAAAGAAAAGGAGTTCAAACCTATTGAAACTCCATATGTTGTAGGTATTCCGATAAAATCTAAACAGATGTTCTTTGGTAGAAAGGAGATTTTTAACTTCGTACGGAATAATCTGAAAAAATTTACCGGGAATGTGCTCGTCCTTCAAGGTCAAAGGAGGACTGGTAAGACATCCATATTGCTTCAATTAGCCCAAACAAAAATCGAGAGTTTCATTCCAGTTTACATCGATCTGCAAGGTCTTATTGCGGGAACAAATACACAACAATTATTTTACAAAATTGCGGACAAGATATGGTCGAAGTTAGATGAAGAGAAGATAGAGATCGAAAGTCCTAGATTAGAGGAATATGAGCATCCATTCATAGCATTCGACAAATTCTTAGATCGCTTAGAGAAAAAGATAGGTAAAAAGTACGTTGTACTGCTGATCGATGAGTACGAAATATTCGAGTACTACACAAAGGAAGGGAGAATAAGCTCAGATATATTTGGCTACTTCAGAAATCTGATGCAGCATCGAGAGGTTTTAGGTTTTGTTTTTACTGGTACCCATGAGTTAGAAGAATTATCAGAGCAATATTGGTCAGTGTTCTTCAACATCGCGATCCACAAGGAAATTGGCTTTTTAGATGAGGAATCAGCAGTCAGATTGATCAAGAGACCAGTTGAAGGTATTGTGGAATATGATGATATAGTAATAGAAAAGATATTAGCTGTCACAGTAAAATACCCCTATTTCATTCAACTCATCTGCTATTCCCTTGTAAATTACTTAAATGAAAAACATAAAAATTATGCTACTATAACAGATCTGAATACTGTACTGCAGACAATAACAAAACTCGGCAGAGCACATTTCCAGTTCTTATGGGATCAATCATCAAAAGAGGAAAAGCTCGTGTTATCGGTTATGTCACAGCTCCTCGGTTATGGAAAAGAAACCACAACCTTAGAAGAA
>JAUWGG010000106.1 GCA_030606525.1 Methanobacteriota archaeon
GCATATTCTTGCAGTTCCAGTTCCAGTCATATCTCCAATGACATACATCACCGCTTCGGGAGCATAACCCCCTTCTTTTATATTATCGCTTGTAGGATCATCACCTATCGCATCCATATCGTAAGAACCTTTTCCCAATCCTGTGCTGGTCCATGTATAGTTTGTCCCATACAAAACACCGTCAACATAAGAAGTGATCTTAGTTCCATCATCAAATGAGCTTGCTGCTGAATCATATGCTACGCCATATCTATTATATGGCCGTGGAGGTGCTCCAATTACGTTTAACATTGGTAAAAAGGCAGCCACAATCATAATGATTATAATCAAGATACTAGCGCCTACAGCTATCTTCTTGTTCATTCCTCAAACCTCCTCCTTAATTGAGATACTATCAAATACGCTCTAAATATCTCCTACTGATGATATGGTTTTTCGGGTATATATATGTTTTGTCTTTTTTTTCTGAAGTGATTTTAAATTCTAATCTAAGCATTTTCAGCTTCAATTTTTTTTATCAAACTTCGTCACTCCAAACCAATAAATATTTTTAATACTATCCCTTAGGAGATTGGAGATGAAAAAATGAAAAAGATCGCTGTAATGTTATTCATTATGTTGATGACAGCTGCTTGCTTTTTAATTGCTTTGAGTGTTGAGGATGTAAAAGGAGCGAATGACCCAACCCAACCACTAGATGGTGGAGTAGTCGAGGTAAATGGTGATTGGTTTGTTGAGGATGCAAGAGAATATCACAATTGCACGATTGTTATGAACGGAAATTTGATAATAAACACTACTGGAAATCTAACATTGCATAATGTCACATTGAAGATGAACTGTACTGCGAACGGAACATATTATATCGATGTTCATGGTGAACTATACATCTATGATAACGATAATAATAAAGAAACGAAAGATGATCGTTCAAATATTACAAGCTCAACACCAGATGGAAAACACAGGTTCTTGTTTTGGGTTAGCGATGGATCGAAGTTTGAAATGAAGAATAGCGCGCTGCACGAGTGCGGGTATAACATTAATCCTTTCGATGAGGCGGGTTTATGGGTTAATACGAACAATGTAACAATCGAAAACAATTCAATCACGAACAATTATTGTGGACTATTGCTCTACGGAGCGCACAATAGTACAGTATTATATAATAATATAGAAGACAACGAACGGCGAGGGATCTATCTGTATTCATCAACTAACAATACAATTGCGAACAACGAGGTCTTGAACAATGGAGAAGCAGGTGTATTCTTAGCCTCAGAGAGTAACTACAACATGATAGCTGATAACATCGTAAACTTACATCATAGTTGGGGGGGGACTGGCAAGGGGATATGCCTACACTCCTCCTCTCATAATGAAGTGATGAGCAATGTTGTAAACTCCAACTACTTTGGTATTCGAGTCGAAAGTTCATCTAGTTTTAATATACTCTCAGATAATACTATGAATTTGAATACTCGCGGTGTCTTTCTATATAATGGTCGTGATAATTTAATATTGGACTCTACAATCACTGAGTCTAAGGAATATGGAATATATCTCTTCAGCAGTGATGATATTATTATTTCTAATTCCACGATCGATGCATCTGCAGAGAGCGATATTTGGCTGGATGCGTGGAAGGAAACCTCGACCTCGACGGTAACAACGATCAACACCACATTCGATACAGTTGAGATAACACAAATCTGGGGGAATGTGCTCACCGTTAAAAATTACCTTCATGTTAGAGTTGAAGATGAAAATGATGTTGGTATAGAGGCGGCAGAAGTTGTGATCATAGATGATTCGATTGAGATTTTCAATGATACAACAGATATTGAGGGGGAAGTCAAATGTGTATTGATTACAGATAGAGTGTACGAGAGCAGCAATACACCTTCTGAGCATGTCACCACGATAACCGTTAAAAAAACAGGTTATGTTTTCGATGATCCCGCCAGATCCGTGGACATGAATACATCGCATACAGAACTGTTTAGGGTGTGGGATATACCTCCAAATTCCACTGCTCTTCCTTTAGATCAATATCATACTCAGCCATTCAATGTATCGTTTACTGCAAATGACGGTTCCGGTTTGACCTCAATTAGTTTATACTATAGACATGAGAACGATACTTGGACGCATTTCGCTACTCGATCCATCTCAGGATTATCAGCTGACGGCTCTTTCTTATTTACTGCTCCAAAAGGTGATGGTTCATATGAATTCTTCACGATAGCAAATGATACGAAGCCTCAATCTGAAGTTATGAAATCAACAGCGGAAGCTTCAACTATATACGACAGCACTGCGCCACTAGTTATCTCAACAACGCCAATGAACAATGCAGTGGAGGTTTCTGTTGGTACACCCATCGTTATCGTATTTGATGAGGCGATGAATAAAACCTCGGTTAATGAGTCCTTTTCTTTGATAACATCCGGGATCGACATCGACGGTTCTATCACATGGGATGTACAAAATAGAACATTAACATTCATCCCTATTGCCTTATCTTACAATACGACCTATTGGGTGAACATCTCCACCGATGCAGAGGATTTGGCTGGTAATAACCTGTCAATGAACATCTCGATCACCTTCTCAACTGAATATTCTGGAACTGTTTTTGGGGTCGTAAAAGATGCTTTGGGCGATCCAATAGAGAATGCAACCATTACTTTTTACACAGTGAATACGACGGATGTTGTGAACACAACTACAACTGATGCTAATGGCAATTATTCAATCGATCTGCCAAATGGAATTTATGACATTAAAATCGAGAAAGAAGGATATGACGTGGAATGGCAGAAGGGAATAGAGGTGACAGCTGGAGAGGTCTCCCAAACGAATGTGAAACTCACCCCAGAAACTGATCTATTGAGTGGTTATTGGTGGATGCTTGTGTTCATAATTGCAATCTTCGTGATCTCAGTCATATTGCTTGCAACTCTTCCTAAAAAAATAAAAAAACAATAAGCAAAACTTTATTATCTCCTTTTTGTATTTCACGGCGGTGATTTTAGTGATGAGAAATAAAGGAGAAGGTGAAGAGAGAAAGGAAGAGTATCGTGGTCAATACCCGCGACAGCCTTCCGAGCGATTGGTCCAGCAGAGTTACCCACATCCACCGTTGACCGTAGAAAGCATATCTACAAAACCATTGATCTTTGTAGGGATGGGGCTAGCCGCACTATTAATGTGGCTTGGATATCTAATAAAATTGTTCTCAACAGTGGACATTGGTTTGGCTATGATTTACACAGGCGCATCCATAGGATTTGTCTCAGCTTTTATGGGTGGAATCGGCTGCAAAGCGTTGGATAGCTATCAGCGCTTGGGAATACTCATTCTTGCGAGCTTTCTAGTGCTTTTCATCGCCTTAATGGTTTAGTGGCATAGCTCAAACCATCTTCTTTTCATTTTATGGCTTTTGCCATCTCCAGTGCAACTGAGATCTCGGTAGTTTCATTTTCTATGGTATCTGTTGAAAAAACACTGTCACAGCACTTTTTTAGTTTTTTGAGAGCGTCGCCGATAAATAGACCGTGAGTGCAGGTTGCGATCACACTTTCAGCTTTGTTGGCTCTCAACTGCTCAGCTGCCTTTGCTATCGTGTTGCCAGTTGATATTATATCATCAACAATAGCAACATTCTTTTGTTTTACATCAATATGCTTAGAGCTTATCTCAACATGATGCGCATCGCGCCTCTTTTTCTCAAAGAAATCCCATTCGCAGCCAATTGCTTCTGCAACATGCTTTGCTCTTTCAATCCCACCTTTATCTGGTGAAAAAACAATATCTATATCAAAACCAACGAGTTTCTCAGCTATCGCTTTCATAGCGGAGATGTTGACAGCTGGGATATCGAACCAATCTAATATCTTTAGAGTATGTAAATCGACAGTGAAAAACTCATCAGCGCACAATTGAATGTGCTTTGCCATTGCTCTTGCGCTTATACACTCCCCATCTTCGAACTTCTTATCTTGACGAGCGTAACCAAAATATGGTACTATCGTTGTCAATCTTTTCACATCGAACTCACGAACAGCATCCTGTAGAAGGAACATCTCGATTATGTTCTCATCTGGATGGGCGTTTTGCACGAGCAGGACATTCTCATTGTTCAAATCAGTTAAGATCCGAATATATGCTTCACCGTCTGGAAAGCGCTTGAACTCCACTTTCCCATATTCCACATCAAGCTCGTCAGCCAATGATCTTGCCAACCGCTGAGACGCTGAACCGCTAATAAC
>JAUWGG010000063.1 GCA_030606525.1 Methanobacteriota archaeon
CGCCAACCATGTAATCGCTTTGGATCGAGTCGATTGCGATACCGTATCTTGCACCTTGGAGCAGGGCTGTTTGCCCAGTTGCAATAAAAACAGCTTTTATTCCTTCTTTTGTTAGAGCTTGGGTCAATTCAATTGCTATCGTTCTTTTCCCGATTGAGCTGTCGGTTCCTAAAAGCGCTATTCTGAAAGCGTCAATATCTTTAACTAAATTTTTAAAACTATGGAGTTCCCTTAAAGGATGCTGTTTCCTTATATCGAGAATGCTAACGTTGTATTTTTTTGATAAATTAAAAAATTCCTCATCGTCGTTCAAGAACTCATGCAGTCCTGATATGATGTGAATGCCTTTGCTTATCGCCGCTTTGATAATTGGTCTAAACTCTTCAGGCAGCATGCCTCCAATTGTCGCTACACCAATGATGAGATATTGAGGTCTTTCAGTAAGGTTCTTCAATGCTTGCGCTAAATCCTTGAATATGGGAATGTTCCTATTTTTTCCATCTAAAACTTCACCTGCATCCTTTCCTTCATTAGTGCTGTCTACTATCCCTAGTATCTTGTATCTCTCAGAATGGCGGACTAAGCCATTGGCTGTTTTTCCTGTATAAGTTCCAAATTTTCCTTCACAAAGGACCAGTGCAGCTTCCATATTGATTATGTACAAAGATATCTTCCTATTTATGATTTCTTTATAATTATGATTTTATGCGATAAATATATAGATACTGATAACAATAAGGCTTCGATAAAGGGTGTAATATAAATGAGGTTTCTTAGATTGATCAAAATGAGATTTCTTAGATTGATTAGATTCCCATGGGCGAAGCTGGATCAAGTTGATAGAGAGATATCAAAAGGAAATAAGCTGCGCCTTGAGGGAAAGTTCGGGGACGCAATGCGGCATTATGATAAAGCGATAAAAATCAATCCAGATTCAGTTATAGCTTGGAATAACAAAGGTCTGTTACTATTAACATTAAAAAAATACAAGGATGCTCTTCGCAGTTATAATAAAGCGATAAAAATCGATAGAAATTTTGTGGATGCATGGTGCAACAAAGGCGTAGCATTGGCTAAACTTGGCAGATATGAAAATGCTATAGCCTGCTATGATAAAGCCATTGAGATCGAGCCAGGACATGCGATTGGTTGGAATAATAAAGGTAATGCTCTAGCTAAGTTGAATGAGTATGGGGAAGCGCTCAAATGCTATGATAGCGCTTTGAGGATCGATTCAAATTATGCAGCAGCATGGAACAATAAGGGATTGGCATTGTCCAAGTTAGGCAAATATGAAGTTGCTGCTCAATGCTTTAATGAAGTTGTGAAACTTGAGCCAGGATTCGCAGAAGGTTGGTATTACAAAGGAGAAGTGCTACTGAGTTTAGATGAAATCGATGAAGCTATCAGATGCTTCAATAAAGCTTTGGGGATCAAACCTAATCACAAGAAGGCAAAAGACGAATTAAAAAAACTGCGAGCATTTGAGAAAGTACAAAAGAAAGAAAAAATTAAGAAGGAAGAAAAGATAGAGGAAGTTAAGAAAGTGCAAAAGAAGGAAGAAGTTAAGAAGGAAGAAAAGATAAAATGTTCAATTTGTGGATTGTTCAATAACCCAGATAGTGATTTTTGTTTTGCATGCGGCACATCGCTCAAAATCGTGGGGAGGGGAGAAGTGGAAGTTGCACTTGATGAGTTGAGCAGTATTAGCAAAGAGGATGATGAAAGAGTGATGGAAAAGGGCAAGGGAGCGGAAGCAAAGGAGGAAAGAGAAGAAATTTCGGCTGGTGAGGTATTAGAATCGCTTGATACATTGGGCCTTGAAGGAATGATGAATAAGGGAAAGGTGCTGATGGCACAAAAAGAATATGAAGGTGCGCTTAAATGCTTCGATGGGGGCTTAGAGATAAATGAGACTGAAGAAGCATGGCGTTTAAAGGGCAGTACACTGTTCTTCCTTGGGAGGATCGAGGATGCGATCAACAGCTTCGCTCATGCATTAAGGTTAAATCCTAATTCTGTGGATACATGGTTCGCTCTTGCCGATATTTCACTAAAAAATAAAAGGTACAAGGATGCTATAAACAGTTTCAATAAAGTGTTAACCCTACAATCAAATCACATCGATGCATTGCGTGGTAAAGCCTACGCCCTATACAAGGTTGGGGAGCTGAAAGATTCAATAAAGTGTTATGACTCGTTAATAAGGATAAACCCTGATGATTTGGATGCTTGGCTTGAAAGAGGAAATGCGTTTTTCGCTTTAGAAGGGACAGATAGTGCACTGGGATGTTATGATATCGTCCTTGAATCAGATCCAATCAATATAGATGCTTGGTTTAAGAAGGGAGAGGTCTTTTTTAAGATAAGGGATTTAGATCATGCAATGAAATGCTACGAAAGAGTCCTTGAGATCGAGCCAAACCATGAAGACGCCAGGAATCAAAAGGAGAAGTGCTTAAAGGCTAAAACATAGTATAGATGGGTCAGTATCGTCAGTAAGTTTTTCTATGTTGAATTCAATTGGGATATTATGATGGAGATAGGAGTAGTAGGCAAACCCAATGTCGGCAAATCCACTTTTTTTGCTGCTTCCACTCTAGCGCCAGCAGAAATAGCTGGTTATCCTTTTACGACCATAGAGCCCAACAGAGGTGTGGCTTATGTCAGAGCTCACTGCCCTCATGTGGAGTTAGGGGTTCAATGCAATCCTCAAAACTCATTATGTGAAAATGGTACTAGGTTGATACCTGTAGAATTATGGGATGTAGCAGGTTTGGTTCCAGATGCTCACAAAGGTCGTGGTTTGGGTAATAAATTCTTGGATGACATAAGGCAAGCAAGTGCTTTGATCCATATAGTAGATGCAAGCGGTGGGACAGATGCTGAAGGTAATCCCTGCAAAGTAGGTACTAGGAACCCGGTCGAGGATATCGCGTTCTTTGAAAAGGAGGTTTCATACTGGATTTACGGGATCCTCTTAAAGGATTGGGAGAAGATATCTAGACAAGTGGAATTGGAAGGATATAAAATCGAGAAATTGCTGCATGAAAAACTCACTGGTCTGCGCATAAATGAGGGGCAAGTTATCACAGCGATACGTCAATCGAAGCTCCCCAGTAAGATAAGGGATTGGCAGAAGGATGAGCTGATTACGCTGGCTCGCAGTATCATGCACCTAAGTAAACCCATGATCATCGCAGCGAATAAATGCGATATCGCCCCTGATGAGAATTTAAAAGCATTGCAAGATTTAGAGGGGTACACGGTTATCCTGACATGTACTGAGATCGAATTAGCGTTGAGAAAGGCGAAGAAATCGGGTTTGATCGATTATCCACTTGGAGAAAAGGACTTTACCATCATAGACGCGGCAAAACTGACCGAAAAACAGAATGATGCCTTAGTGAAAATAAAAGATATGCTTAAAAAATTTGAAGGCAGCGGCGTACAAAAATGTATTGAAGATGCTGCCTATAAGTTATTGGATCTGATCGTTGTTTACCCAGTGGAAGATGAGAACAAGTTCACTGATAAGGATGGGAATGTCCTGCCAGATGCATATCTAATGCCTCGCGGCAGCAATGCTCGAGATTTGGCGTACAAAGTCCATACCGAATTAGGAGATAATTTTATAAGGGCAATAAACGCAAAGAATAATAGGGTCATTGGTCAGGACTATGAGCTTCAAAACGGAGATGTGATAAGGATCGTGGCAAAGAAGTGATGATATGCAATACTGGGATGTAAGGATATTAACAGCTTCTTATGCAAGAGAGAATGTAGTTATAGAGCTTTACGGGAGAACTAGAGAAGAGAAATCAATAGTGATTAGATATGAAGGATTCCGACCTTACTTTTACCTTGTTGACCCCCCAAAATCCATTTTAGATGATTTGAAGAAAGATGGAAATGTCTTAAAGCTTGAAGATTGTACTTTATTTGTAGATGGTGAAGATAAAAAATGCGTCAAAGTGGCGATTAAAGAACCTTGGACAGTGCCAGAATATAGAAATGAATTGGGCAGAGACTGCAGAGTATTAGCAGCAGATATACCGTTTGCACAGCGCTTCATCTACGATCTTGATCTGAATTCATGTGTAAGGGTTTTTGGTGAAAGGATAGAGGGCGATTACACTACAGATCTAGTTGTTCGAGCTGATAAATTTGAAGAATGTGAGCCCTTTAAACCATCTCTTAAAATCCTTAGTTTTGATCTTGAAAACAGCATAAAAAATGGCACCATTTACACGATCTGCTGTGCGATCAAATTTAAAGAAAAGAGGTTTATCGAGAGATTATCGGGTAATGAAAGAGATATCATTCAAGATTTTGTGAAAGTTGTGCAGAAATATGATCCTGATGTAATTACTGGATATAACATAGATGGCTACGACATTCCAACTATAATCGAGAGAAGTAAACAATGTGGAATTAGAAATTTACCCTTTGGGAGGGATTTCACTCAGCTGAGAAACGTTGGAGGACGATTTTGGCGCTTGCATGGAAGGATCATTGCGGATGCATGGTGGAACGTCAAGAGAGAAGTGAAGCCAAAGCAAGAAACACTCAATTATGTGGCGAAAATTTTGTTAGGGGAGAGGAAAGAGGATGTAGACCCCACTAAAATAGATGAGGAGTGGAAAAAGGATCGAGATAAAGTTATAAGCTATTGTTTAAAAGATGCTGAGCTCGCCCTGCACATCTTGGAGAAGATCGCTGTTTTGAATAAATCGATGGATCTGGCAACAGTTTCCAAATTGCCTGTTGATGATGTCATCAATGGCCGCACGTCCACGCTAATCGATTCTATTTTGATAAGGGAAGCAGATAGAAATAAAATTGGTGTACCGCAAACGAAGCATGTGAGGAAGCGGGAAAAGATAATCGGAGGGTATGTGCATACCATTGAGCCAGGGTTATATCATTGGGTGTGCGTATTGGATTTTAAAAGCATGTACCCCAGCGTGATAATCTCGAACAATATTTGTTTTACTACTATCAGCGATAAGGGAAAAGTAGTAAGTCCTACTGGTATACGATTTTTGGATAAAGGAGAAAGATTGGGTTTGTTACCACAGATCCTCGAGCGATTGATGAACGATAGAGAGAATGTGAAAAGAAAGCGAGCAGAAAGCAAAGATGATGATGAAATAAGATATTATGACGGACTGCAGAATGCTATCAAGACCTTGATGAACGCCTTTTACGGTGTTTTTGCTTCCTCCTTTTACAGATTCACAAATCCAGAGATCGGAGGAAGCATAACTGCCTTTGCACGAGAGAATATTAAAAACGTTATCGATGAATTGGAAAATGAGGATTTGACCGTTATTTATGGTGATACAGATAGCGTTTTTTTCTCATCCCCCTACGATAATCTTAATGATACGATTAATTTTGGTAAAGAGAAAGGTGAGCGTTTTTCGAAAGGTGGAATCGTGTTGGAATTTGAAAAGGTCTTAGAGCCTTTTTTCTCCCATGGAAAGAAGAAAAGGTACGTAGGCAATGTGGTATGGCCGAAGAAAGAGATGCTCGTTAGAGGATATGAGATCAGAAGGACAGATGCTTTCGATCTACAGAGCGATGCTTTGAACATGGTTTTTAAAGAGATAATGAAATGTGATTTGGATAAAGCTGTAAAAGTTGCACGAGAAATGACAACTGATGTTGCAAATGGAAAAGTGCCTATAGAGAAGCTCGTGATATCTAGGTCTTGTAAATCCTATAATTTTTATAAGAATCCAGATACACAGGCAAATGTCCAAGCTGCAAGGAAGAGGGAGAAAATGGGTTATGAATTCGTACCTGGAATGAAGGTTTCGTGGATCGTCACCGATGGAAAAAAATCACCGCAGATAGTTGAGCCTTTCATCAGCGGTAAGGCATTTGAGCATAAGCCTGATTACAACTATTATGCGAGAAGAATAGCTATGACATTAGCCCGTATTACTGAGGTCTCTAACTGGGATGAAAAGAGCTTGTTAGCAGGCGTGCAGCAATCAACTTTATTCGGTAAAGATCGTTCAAGATCAAAGAAGAAAGAAAGAATCAAGAAAACAGATAAAAAGCTTACACTTGAAGATTTCATGTGATTGTGCAAAAATCAGAAAAATTTATTATCTCTTATGTTCATGGAGTAAATGGCGAGGGATGGGTATGGTATGCTGCGTGAACTACCCAACGGCTAAAGCATGTGTGGGCTTCCTGCTTCATCGAGCCATCCGTCAGATTGGCTCTCGACCCTCTCGGTTACATCCCGATTACGAGCAAAGCTCACAGGTCAGCACAGGCGTTTCCAATTGCGGATTCGGACAGTCCCTGCCCTATCCATCACTGAGTGATAATATGAAAAAAGAAATATATAAAAGTATACTGGAGATGGGTGAAAGTACTGTTCGCTCTCATCCCACCTCTAAAGAGTGTGG
>JAUWGG010000241.1 GCA_030606525.1 Methanobacteriota archaeon
CCTCACATTGTTACCTGGTTGTAAAATACAACACGACAGACCAGGTGCTCTTGACCCGGAGAAATACTATAATGTCATCACCGCTCAAGCCAGCGGTGGGTCAAACATACCTATTTCAATTCTCATGGGCGCTCAAGCAGGTGCGGTTCAAGCATCATCAAAGGATAGAAAGGATTATGCCGATTTTCTTCATGCTATCCAGATCAATGATATTACACCCGCATTAACTCAAATCATTAAACGTTTCCAAGCGTCCAAACAAATATCCAAAGGATCTAAAATTGATGATTTCCTGATACAGTGGAATTCACCCTCGATATTCATTGTCGATACCGCTCGCGGTAAATTGTATGAAGCGCGTGCAGAACATGAAAAGGCAAAAGCTCAGCTTCTGCAACTCCAACTTTCTAAACAGCAGGAGGGTTCAGAGCCAGATGGCACGTCCACCTGAAGACCAAGATTGCGGAAAGGCGTGGGAAGTTCTTTTTGCTAATGGGATGGCTATCCAATATTTTGAAAAGGAGAAAGATGCTGACCACTTTATTGCTTCCGGTAAGAAGGACGCAGGATGGTTCGATTTCAATCGCAAGAGACATACTTGGGTCAGACGAGCGCGAAAACCCCCTCATCATTGCCTGCCAGTAAATAAAAAAACAATCGAATGGATTCCCTCCGAAAAGGATTCTTATATTGATGAGGAGTTAGCCCCTGTTAATTCCTCCGGAGTAGAACTCGGTGAAGAAATTACGCGCGAAGAAATACTCCCTTATTTTAAATCATTCTATCGTATTAAACCGTATGTCAGTCTTATTGGAGGCCTATGTACACAGGGCAAGACAAAAGGCGACATAGATATTTTTATCAATTCTAATCACAGGGACATCTCAACCGAGTTCCGCATTATCCGTATGCACCCCGAAAAATACTGGTTCAGGTTTCGGTTTCATTATCCTTTTGAAGAAGAAGAAAGGTTACCCGATGCATCCATTAATCTCGTAGATGCTGAGAAGACCCACCCTGGTAAGTTCACAGACTACATGGATATTTATAATGAGAAAATAGAAATCATCTCGGGCCCCGAGCTCGTGCTGATGTCCGCACCTAAAAAGTTAGAACTATTCAAATTTGCCAAGCTGCTAAAGCCCGCACACGGTCATTACAAGGGCGAAGAATACAGCATAGATAAACTCATTGAGGTCGTGAATGCTAAACCCGAATGGTACGAAAAAGGCATATACGTCCAGAAGAAGTTTGATGGCGTTCATGTCAGGTGTGATGTCCAGAGGCATTATGAAAGCGGCTATGACGTCATTATTTATACTGAGGAAGGGAATGAGATTACAAAGAATTTACCCACCCTGAGAAAAGAACTCGAAGAAGCCTCTAAAGGTCATGCCATTTCTATTGTCGGTGAGCTCGAGTTTTGGAAAGATAAGGCACATCAATCTCGGCAGCAAACGACCGCAATAATTCACACTAAGGAAGTTCACCCGGATGAAAGTAAGATCCTACTGAATACTTTTGATACTCTGTTCTATGACAAGGATATTCATAACGAGCCTCATTCAGAACGTTTAAAATCACATGCGAAGATT
>JAUWGG010000177.1 GCA_030606525.1 Methanobacteriota archaeon
GCTGTTATTTGGGTTCTGGGCTGTTATGCTGATGGACTGCTTGAAGCGTCATGAATCCGAATTTCACACCGAGATGCCGAATCCAAAGCGCATGTGGACGATACTGCTCATCGTCGGGATTCCATGGTGCGCTATCATATACTTTGTCGCTGTGAAGCGGAAGGATTGAGAAGGAGGGGTTTGGGTATAGGTGGGGTTGTATGCTTGCGCTACACGTCATCATAATATAACTTAGGAAACACAGATGAAAAATAAATTCTCCTTTGGTATTGGTTGTTTTCATTTTGGGTTAAAAGAACAATACCAACTTGAGTTTAAGGGTTCAGAATACATAAGAGAACTCAGAGAAACCCTAGAACTTATTTCAAATGTAAATAATATAGAAATTTATTGTGACGATCGATTTAAGAACTTCTCTATACCTATTACTCAAGAATTGCCAAATATTCAGAATGGCATTGGATTTTTTCCTAAGCCGAGTTTTATGATAATTGAATTCGAGGTATACATACCATTTCGAATTCAGTCCCAACTACTTCAGCTAAAAGTATCGTTTTTGGAGACTTTCACGGAAAAATTCAAAATTTCAATCAATTATACATATCACCTTCCAGTGACCTTTGTCGAACCTCTTGACCCTTCAGAAGAAGCCACTCCTAGTGAGGCAGTGGGGGTTGTTCGAAAATTCCTTGAGCATGAATTCAAAAATGTTAAATCTGACAATATCCAGTTCGAGTTTCTTGGTCCAAGTCCTTTCCATGCAGACTGTTACATATATCCAGAAGAAAGCGATGGCAAAGGCGAAGTAGATTGGAAACTCAAAAGTGAAATTTTCTCTCAAAGAGGCTACGATCGCATGATCTTTTACTTCAATTCAACTCAATTTATGAATGCAGAGGAAGCAAAAGAAAAGGTTTTTGATGAAATCTTAAACGAAATAGGTTTTTTCTATTACATTGTCCAAACTGATGTTGAAAGAATGAATGACTGGGGAAAAATACAAAATTTGATTAATCAATTGATTTTTATTCAACGATCTAAAGGTATCAAAGCTTTCTTTACAAAAATCTTTACACTTTCAAAGCTAATAGATGAAACCCTGACTTCTCTTACAGAATTTGAAAGCGAAGAGTTATACTTTGATAATACCAACCAAAAAGAGTATCGAGATCTCTTTTCTATGGGGGAGGGATGCTTCCAGCCATATATTGACAAGGAGATAAACAATCGGATTGTATATCCCACAAAAGAGATGAGTCGACTTATTAGTTTTTTTGAAAGTCGAAGAACAAAAGCTGTTGAATCATTGGTTGTTTTAATTGCGGCAATTCTGGGTGGGGGCGTGGGTGCCTTACTCATCATTTTACTGACCGAATGACGTCATCTAACCGCGTGTTTGATTAAAGGTTTCACACATACCCAAGTAGAAAAGAAAACATACTACATAGGTGCAAAATGTAGTATCTCACGCCCCCACAACCCTCGCGTCCAGCACCTTAAGCACGCCCCGGTCTCCATACCAGACTTTCTTAGTCTCCAGCATTTCGATCCGCTCTCTGAAGTACGGAGCATCAAGAACAAGCGTTTCGTATTCACCCCCGCAGAGATGGATGCGGCACCTCTTGTGAAGTTCCCAGATCACGTATCGCGCCCTCATCAATCCGCACCCATCCACTCTTCGCCCATCCTGTCTATCATGTCACCGCATCGATAGCCCGCATCAGCATCTGGTCCTCTTCCCTCGTCCGAACAGCTACCCTGACATATCGCCCATCCAGACCTTGAAACGTTGCACAGTCCCTGATAAGGATCCCGTTGCCTGCCATTCTCTCTACCATCTCCTGCGAATCCATGCCGGTACTGCTGATATCGACAAGAATGAAGTTGACCGCGCTTTCATGCAAAGAGAACCCGCGACTCGTGAACGCTTCCATGAGATACTGCCGCTCCTTTCGTATCAAGGCGATCGACCGCTTGAGATAGTCCCCTTTCATGCATGCGCCCATCAGCTCCCTCCCGATCGCCTCGGCAGGCGCACCGACGTTCCAGACGAGCCGTGCACGGTTGAGCAGTTCGGCAACTCCAGTTGATGCGATCCCGAAGCCAAGTCTGAGCCCAGGCACAGCAAACACCTTCGTAAGCGATCTCGACACGACTACGAAATCAGAGTCAAAGACGGAATGTGCAACCGATTGGGCGGGATCTGATAGTTCTATGAACGCCTCGTCCACAAATAGGAACGTTTCATTATCAGAGCAGCGGTCCGCAAACTGTCTCACATCGTCTCCTGCGATCAGATCTCCGGTCGGGTTGTTTGGATTGCACAGGAATACAGCGCTCGCATCCGAGATCTGGTCAGATGAAAGTTCGAGAATCTTTGAACAATCCTGGTACTGCACGTCTGCTCCGAAGAGCCGACACTGGAACGCGTATTCATCGAATGTGGGCGCAGGGATGATCACGGAATCGCCGCGCTCGATTACCGTCTCTGCAAAGAGCCTGATGAGTTCTGATGATCCGTTCACAGGCACGATATTCTCTGCCGTGATCCGGGTAGTACCGTTTGTCCCTGAACACGCCTCAACAAAATCAGCGGATACGGCTCTCAAT
>JAUWGG010000130.1 GCA_030606525.1 Methanobacteriota archaeon
TCAACAGTGCCCATCGCGACCATAAGCACACCAACGACTGTCTTTCCATCTTTTATCTCGCCCTTCCTTATCAATGCTAATACATCACTCAATTCCACAAACGTTATTGGCAGTTCAGCGTCAGAAACTTTCGTCAGCTCATTCGCTTTATAGATGTGTATTATCTCACTACTATAACCAGGAGCAGGTAAATATTCAGTAAGTTTATACAATTTGGAAGCTTGAAAGCCCGTCTCTTCAATTAGTTCGCGCATGGCACATTCCACGTGTGATTCGCCTTCTTCAAGCGTGCCGGCTGGTATCTCCAAGGTGTTACGTTCAACCGCCTTCCGATATTGCTCCACTAACAGTACCTTTCCATCCATCAAAGAAACAATAGCGGCTGCACCGGGATGAACAAGAATTTCACGTGTTTTCGTCCGCCCATCGGGTAATAAAACGGTATCAAGCCGTAACTGTACAACTTTACCTCTATATAGTTGCTTACTCTCAATTGTCTTCGCTTCATTCATAGTGATCAATAATATGTATCTGCATCTTATTGGTTTTTGCAGAGATTTCTGAATGAGTCACTATAATTACTTTAAAGGTGAAAATAATAGGATATATGAAGGAGATTGAAATCATGAAAGCTGGTGTTGCACAAGTCTATTATTAAAAAAGTCTTCGGAATCTTCAGAAATATCAGTTATTCCCCTCTTTATCATCAAATAGCATATTTAAAGCGAAAGGTCTTTAATAACTATAATGAAAGAGAGTGCAAAAAGCGTCTACAAGCGTGATGCGATAAACTATTACGACCAGCCAATGAGAAGTTCTCGATACGATCCTGTGAAGGTACGTTGGGAAGATAAGATATGCCAGGACCATTATCGTAAGATGGTCAATAGACTGACAGAAGCAGGAGAGAAGTTACGCATCCTCGATTTCGGCTGTGGTATCGGATATGGATATCACCTCATATCAAATATCCTTGATGATGACGTACCGATTGACGCTAATAATTGTAAGCTACTGGATAAAGATGATATTGAGTATTATGTGGGTTTTGACAACAATCCTGACCTGGTGGAGATTGCAAATGATAGATATAAAGATGATGAGAAGGTAATGATCCACCAACACGACTTTTTGAGGGACGAATACCCTGCGAAACCATTCAATCTCTATTTCTCCTCTGGCGTTCCGTTCTCCCATCTAAAAGATGATGAATTTAAATCACTACTTGAGAAGATATTTGGTCATATCAAAAGTTTTGAGCGGTCTGCATTTATTGTCGTTGATGTTCTGGGAAGGTATTCGATTGAATGGCAATCGCAATGGAAAGCTCCATCGTGGCATATTTATAATATGTCATTCTTCAGCGATGGGAATGATGCCGAGCCTATATATATGAAGTTCTGGGGAAAAGAATTAAACGACTTTGTGCTAGAAGCCGCAAAAAAAGCAGGTGTTAAAGCGGAATGCTTTGATACGTTTGATCGTTCTATCTTCATTGGCAGGCATATAGACACGAGTAACTTCAATCCGAACCTGAAGAAGATGAGAGCGATGGTGAATATGTTGTTTTATCCACTACAACGGGCTCCTTTAACTGATATGTTCATGGACTACACGTATGAGGGAGCTCCCGAAGATGTCCAGGAGCATTATAAGTGGATCACATATTGCTGGAATTATACTCTTGCGACCGCATGCAGCTATCTTGATATACCAATTCCTGATTGGTTTAAAATCAATGAGGCATACTCAATCCCAGCATCTTTGAAGAGCAGCCAGGAGCAGCTCGGCAGGGTCGTCAAAGATAAAGAGAGATATAAGCAGACAGACGACTTCAGGGCGGATGTTTTTGAGCCCTTGTTGGGGCAGCTTCTTCGCAATATCGAACGCGATTATTCAGAAGGTTTAGGCGCAGCACACACGCTCATATCTATCTTTGAGGTGAGTCCATGAACTTCCGCTTCTTGACCGATTGTGGTTATCTACCAGCAGATCAGTTGAATGAACGAGACTGGAGCGATATAACATTGAGCAGAGAGGATGCAAGGGCTATAACGGCGCAAGTATTCAGCATATCCGAAGATATAAACCCGGTCCAGTTTTTGTCCATTGCGGACCGGCGGATTATTTTGTATTTTTATTGCGATCGAGATATTGATTATTCTTGGTTTAGTAGAAGACTGGAGGGACGAGATGGGTTCACCGATAAATACAGGGCAAACTGCACCGACTACGGGATATTAGTCGCAAAGAGGAATATCCACAAAGGGAATGCACTCAAGCAATTCGCTTCGATGATCAATCTTCCAGTAGATAAGATTGCGAAGTTCGGTGATCAGGGGCAAAAAGGAGGGAATGACCATGAACTCCTTGCATATCCCGGTAGTTTCTCTGTTTACCGTCATGATAAAGCCAACAGCAACACATTTAACAGTCATGAAGCGTTCAATATATCAAATGCTGCGGGCACGCTATGGGTGCTTGAGCGATTGAACTTTGTATCACCGGATAATACACGAATCGATGCCTTGCAGGATATGCCCTTCATTCAATTTAAGCAGACTTATCAGGCAGCAGCCTTTGATATGGATGGTACACTCATATCTGATGGTGAATCACGACCTTCTGATGCGATGTATAGGATGCTGGCTGCGTTGCTTGAAAAAGGAATACCGATCGCGATTATAACAGCAAGAAACGCAGAAGAGATAGACCACATGTTTTTGCGTGGATTCAATGGAGTTCTTGATGAGCCTTCAAAGAATCTCTTCTTATTCTTGTGCAACGGGGCTGCGCTGCTAAACAGTCATTAATCTCGAAATCTTCATAAAACCCCGTTATTTTCCTATTTATCCGTAAATAGCCTATTTAAGCTTGCATGTGTATAGTTATTTTATACTATGCGTTCCATCGAGCTAAACGGTCTGCTTCAGGTGGAGGTCAAGGTGCCGATGAGTCATTCGCAGGTTGATGGTGGTATAAGGATGTTGTAAGAGAAGATAGCTTCTTGAAACTTCACGACAAGTTATGGGAAGACATTGACTTAGCCTATGACGATACGCTTGAACGGGAAGATAAAGTTACAATGTCAAATTCCATTGAGTTACGGGTTCCATTTTTAGATAGAAATGTTGTACAATGTGCAATGCAAATTTCTCCACGACTTAAGATAAAGCATGACGATGATTCAACAAGAAAATGGGTTCATCGGGAGGTTGGAGCAATGCTTGATGTGCCGCAGTACACGGCATATCCTGAGAATGATATGGCTCAATCCGGGTCGGGTCTACATGATACAGTAAAAAAGGTTACCGAGGAATACTTTGTGGGTAAAACGGTTGAAGCGGTTGAGCTCGAAGATAATGGCTCGAACTACCGATACCTGGATGAGGATTATGTAACGCCAGAGATGTGGGCATATATGCATGAGATAACAAAGCTCAATCAATGTCTTGAGTGATGAGTGCAAGAGCACCAATTAATGTAAAAGGCTTGGAAAGTGGTCAATACTTAGAGCTATAGCTATCTTAAATATAAATCCCTTTTTTCGCTCTCATTTCACATTAACCAAAATAAAAAATTAGCCATTCTCCAGTACTCCTTTCACTTTCTCCACCAATAGTCTATTTATCAGCTCACCATCCACTTTACCGCGCAGTTCCTTCATTGCAACGCCCATTA
>JAUWGG010000140.1 GCA_030606525.1 Methanobacteriota archaeon
AGCATTTGAAATCCCGATCCAGATCACTGTAAGTTATCCCCCTGTTTCCTTTAAAGACAACCCTCGCTGGATAACTATGGGAATGTCTCACGCTGAGACATTTACGGAAGAAGAGGACATCGTCCCACCAACGATACAATCTACAAATCCAATTGACAATGCAACAGATGTTCCAATATCTCAGGTGATCTTCATAACCTTCTCAGAACCAATGAACAGGAGTTCTGTTGAAGCAGCAATAATAATCAATGCAAATCTTACCCCGATAAATATCCAATGGAGTAATGAGAATAAAACGATAACCTTCCTCATTCCCACTCATTTAGACCATAATACAGAATACACTATCTTGATTGATAAAAAAGCAAAAGATTTAGCAGGCAACTCGTTGCAATCGGAATTACAATTCTCTTTTACAACGGAAGTCAATAAGCAATATCCCATGACTGCAGTTTATCAGACTGTAGCGATCGCTTTGCTTCTCTTAATATGCATCACGGTTGGAATTATAATATGGAAAAGGCGAGGTACCCGGAGATAATACATAACTGTTGTTATACTCCCCTAGAGCGCACATCACTAGAAGCAAATAAGCCTATAACAATGAGCAGTATAAACCCAATCAATAGGACATAGCTCATCATTGTATTGATATCGGGCCATTGTATTATGGTTGAGACATACCACAGCAGTGTAATTACGAGGAGAGTGGCACTCATTGTTATGAACATATAAAGAGTGGCAGCGCGATCAAATGGCCAATCCTCCGCGCCTTTAGGAAAGCGCAGCCCAATACATATGAGAATTATATAAGTGATCAAACATCCAATGAAAATCCAGCTTATTGAATTCATAATTTCCCTCCCTTGTCTCCTAATCCGTATGTTTTAATAAAATCCTTCGACCATTCCAATGTCTCCAGGCTTATTGAAGAATTCGTCTTTGAAAGTGCTTCTAATAGATGCTCCATCTTCACACCATACTCTCCAACGCCTTCTATATAATCTTTTTTCTTGTTCGATACAGTGCCTATGGCAAGCAATTTCGCTTCGTCCACTATCGATGCTATATCTGCGCTGCTGTAAGCTTCTGTTTTGGAAGCAAGGAATTGGATGTCAATATTACCTACCTTAGGTATGTCTTTAAGGAGGATCCCAAATATATCCTTCCTTGCTTGAAGATCTGGCGGTGGAATATAGAACATTTTGTCGAATCGCCCTCGTCCCAACAGGGCAGAATCAAGAAGATGGGGGCGATTAGTGGCTGCAACTACTACGACTTTCTCCCTTGGCCTCGTCCCATTAAGCTCCATCAAGAATTGGGACATGGCTCGTTTTACAGCCTCGTTATTCAAGCTTTCCTTTGAAGCTAATACATCAACATCATCAAAGAATATAACAGAAGGAGCGTTTTCTCTTGCCTGATACAAAGCATCTCTTATGGCAGATGGATTTCGACCGATGATTTCACTTACAAGCTCGGGTCCATTGATTATTTGGATCGGTATATCAAGCTCATTTGCCACAGCCCTCATTACATATGTCTTTCCGCACCCTGGCGGCCCAAATAACAATATCCCCCTGCTCGTCTTTAATTTGAATTTTTCCATTAACTCGGGCTTTTCAACGAGGAGTTCTACATATTCTCTAATGTATTCTTTTATCTCCTTCAGACCTCCTACATCTTCCCATCCGACAACTGCTCTCTTCTCAACTCTTAGCAGTTCGTGCATCTTTCTTTCGTATTCCACCTTCAATCTCTCATACTCTTCCTTCATAGAAATTGAAATGCTCGGTCTAATGTGTGATAAAACCTGAAGGAAATCACTGTTTGAAATCGCACTCACTTCTTCCTTTTGAATAGAGCGTTTCATCGCGATCGTGGCTGCCTCTCTTACCAAGTTAGCGATATCAGCTCCTGAGAATCGCTCTGATTTCTTAGCTATTTCCTCCATATCAACATCCAGCACAGGTTTACCGGCTAGATGTATGTTGAGTATAGCAGTTCTTTCCCGGTAATCGGGAGGCGGTACATAAATAACTTTATCGAAACGTCCTGGCCTTAATAAAGCAGGGTCGATTAATTCAGGTTTGTTCGTTGTCCCCACCAATATGATCCCTTTTGTCACATCCATTCCATCTAACTCGGAGAGTATTATGTTCAGGAGACGTGGAGTAACATCGTCTGCTGCATATAGATCTCGTCGTTTAGCTATTGCATCAAGATCATCGAAGAATATTATGCATGGGGTTCTCTCTCTCGCTATGGCAAATAGCTCAGAGACCCTAGCCTCACTTTCTCCGTACCACTTGGACATGAGGTCACTGCAGTTTAATGCGATCATCTCTATATTCAACTCATTTGTGAGAGCTTTCATGAGAAGCGTTTTTCCACATCCTGGTGGACCGAAAAGCAGTATGCCTTTTGGAGGGGATATCTTAAAATGTTCTGCAATTCTTGGTCTGGAAAGGGGCAGCATTATCGAATCTTCTAGATCTCTTTTAACATCTTCTAGACCGCCGACAGTTTCAAAGGTTGCTCCTTCTACTTCAGCGATCTCTGAGATTCTCGTGCCAACAGTGCTCACTCCAATCTGACCCATGAAGTACTCGTTGAAGGATTCTTTAATTATAGCTGCTGATGCTGTGGTCGCATAGAAAACAGTTATTATGCCTAGCATTAGAACATATACTTCAGTTCCAATGGAATACCCCAGGAAGAGCATTGATACAAGGGATGAGAGCATTATCATCACAGCTGGAAGTGTTGAGAACACCAACCAATTTCTTATTGGTTCCTTTATTCTTTGTTTAGCTAGAAAGCTTACCAAATAAAAGGCAAAACACCACACTATAATTTGGAAGAAAGGAATCATTGAGCTGCCAAAATTGGTGTTTAACACGCTCATTATTATATCTCCATTAGCATAACTTATGCTGTTAATGGCAGCACCTAGATGAGCGGGTAAAAAATCATCCCTGATCGGCTTTGCGAAAATTATGAAGCTAGATGTGTGCATAGGTCCAACGAAAAAACCAATGATATTGGCGTTAGCACAAGTCACAAGGAGAGTTAAAAATGTACAGGAGACCACTCCCACCGCGAGACCAAGAAATAAAGAATAAAACATCACAGCTATCGTAGGAACAACGAACAGCAAACCGATTCTAGATAAAAAGATAGCCAAAAAAACAAAAAAACCAAATTTCCAATTAAAGAGTGAAGGGATTAAGATCATCAAAGAGAATATAATGAAAATCAAACCGAACTCTGGTGATTGATAAGCCGTTGCACCAGTCACAAATATGCTGAGAACAATTAGAGATAGATACGGAAATTTGTAGGAGACAACTCCAACAACTAGAGCTATCACGAGAATCATCCACCAGGGATAAAAAGGAGCGAATATAGCACCGAACAATCCTAAAATGAAAAAACTAAAACTCTTAACAATGATCGGTTTTCTCCTTTCCTTG
>JAUWGG010000081.1 GCA_030606525.1 Methanobacteriota archaeon
GTTATGGCGTAAGCAAGAATGATCCCTGTTATTATTGTCAGGGATGAAGATATAGGATATCGTCTTGTGATAAACAAGGGTAGAAAAATATCAAAGATAATAGAGCTGATAACTGGTATAGAACATCCCAAAGCCAAGAGGAGGATTTGTTTTTTTGTTACGCTTAATTCTTTAGCATATGATCTTGTGAGAATAAACAGCCCATATATCATAAAGACAATGAAATATAGACCTATGATCGGGTACAGAAAACCTGGTTTTTCAGAATAGCCCCAATCGAGCTTTTCAACTCCTGCGATGAGTAAATCTGTTGGCATTAAAATTACGAAAGTCATACTCGATGCATACAGGAAGCGTAATAGAATTTTTTTATATTTTGAATATTTCTCAGCAGGGAAAACGAAGATCAGATGAACGAAAAGGCTGAATATGAACACTATGCCAATGTACGCCATTTTGATCCAAAATAACGCAGTCTCAGCTTGGGTTGAAGAGTGTCGTATGGACTCACTAATGCACCAGAGAGCTGTACATAGTGCAAGAAGAAAGAAAATTCTGTTAGCCTTGGGTTTTGGGTTGCTGAAAAAGACAAAACATCCTAAAACCAGGATTATTAAGAATGCAATAAATGATGGTATTGCATAAATATTCATAAACTCCCTTCTTGGTGCTGTTATCACCTTATCATTAAATAAACCTATCTATGTGCGATATCATAATGTGTAAAAAAATATTAAATTTGAAATAGGAAAATTTAAATAAAAATAGTATTATACGGGCACTGCACTAATTAAAAAATTAGAAGGGATAAACGAGATTATCGCATAAATTTTAATATCGTAGATAATCTCTAAATTGTTAACTTCTAAAAGAGCCGAGGTGGGGCGCTATATAAATACCAATGCCAAAAGGAGGTGAAATATGTACAGCAAAAGATGGGCACCAAATGAAATTGAACGCAATCTGGGAAACCTTTGGGACGTTGATAGAGAGATACAGTGTGCAAGAAGCGACTTAGAACGAGTTTTGGCTACAAATGACAGCTCCAACTACTATCCACGGGAAACACAGGCATGGACTCCGGAACTATCGAGAACACTTGGATCAGTTAAGAACATCGAAAATACACTGAGAAATATGAGAAGTGCATTGGAAAGGTATTTCAACATTGCAAGCCAGAGACCTGAAGAGTACACACGGACAACAGAATTATCTCGAAGTCTTGATTCGATTAGAAATATGGAGCTAGAGATAAAAAACACACGAGAAGATTTAGAAAGATTCTCAAGATCAACTGCAAGTACGTGGCCAACAACAGGATCGCAAACATGGGCTCCAGAGCTAACACACGCTTTAGAATCCATTAGAAACGCAGAGAGAGCACTTCAATATACGAAGCAGGCTTGGAGAGAAGAAGGGACACCTACAAGATCATATCCACTATCTCCAAGTAAAGAAGAAGGAATATCCTATCACGAGCCTTTTGTGGATATATATGATGCTGGACGCGATATCGTTTGTCGTGTGGAAGTACCTGGTACGCGCAAAGAGGACGTCGATGTCAATGTCAGCGGGAGTGAGATCTCTATATCTGCCGAGAGAAAATCTTACAGAGAAGGAGAGAGCAAACATTTCTACAGATGTATCGCGCTGCCAACAGAAATCATACCAGGAAAAACCGATGCTACTTACGAGCATGGGATACTTACCGTAACCCTGCCGAAGGTAGATTCAACAAAGGGTACACATAGGGTCAAAGTGAAGTAACCTTTTTTTTCTTTTTTTTTATTTTTATAAAAAATCAGAATAACGAAAGAGAAAGAAGAAACTTTAAATAAGGATAAGATTATGCATGGGTGCAAGTTGGAAGGGAAAAATAACGAGCGCGTAAATTTTAGATAGCGATTGGGACCGTAAGCAAGGTATAGCGCTATATGAATTCAGAATTCAAAAGGAGGCTGAAGAGCGTGAAAGGGCAATATAAAGATGAGAGCGATATTGAGAGCAGTTTATCCACCATGCATGAAATCGATAAGAGCATAAGGAAGGCGAGGAGTGAATTAGAAAAATTCTTGAGTATAAGCGGAGCAGCACATTCTTATCCTTCTGCAGAAGTAGAAACATGGGCACCAGAACTGATAGAGACTCTTGATTCGATGAAAGATATGGAGATGACGATGAAGAATATGAGAATAGCTTTAGAGCGTTACCTCGATATTGCAGATAGAACAGTTTTAGATAGAACACCTCGTGAAGAGGAGCAGGTCCAGGAATTATCACAGAGTTTGAGTTCAATTAGAAGCTTGGAACAGGAAATAGAGCATACGAGAAATATTTTACAGAAATTCATTATGTCCACGAGCATTTATTGGTCCAGATCCCATACACCACAGCAATTATCGAAGGCTCTTGAGACGATAAGGAATGTGGAGCGGATCGTTCAAAGAGCGATAGATACCTTGGGTGAGGAGAGAGATTACCGCTCATACGAACCCTCTCTCGAAGAAGAAGAGAAAAAGGGATACAGAGAACCATATGCTGAGATAGATGATATCGGTACCAAGATCATCTGCAGGGTAGAGATAATGGGTAAACCAATGGAAAATATAGATGTGGATGTTAAGGAGCGCGTAATCCACATATCTGGAAAGCTCGATATTGGGAAGGAAGAACCGCATGAATTTTGCACTCGCGTTATTTTGCCAACAGAAGTAAATCCCGATAAATCGGAAGCGAAATTTAATGACGGCGTTTTAATAATAACTCTACCAAAGATCGATCCAACCAAAGATGTGCGCAAGATCAAGGTGAAATAAGTTCTAAAAATTTTTTTATTTATTTTTAAATCAAAAGCCTTTGAGAAATCGAGTGGGGTTCAAGAATATAACAGCAATCTACTGCATAAAGATTTGACAAACTTTTAAGTATTCCATAGATAGATATGATTGTTGAATATAAATGAAGAGAAAAACTAAAGTAATAATAACAATAGTAGTTGTGGCGATAGTAGTTGTATCAGCGTACTATGTCCTATACCATTATCTGCCAAATGTGAGAAGAGAACGAGAATGGACATATCTAAGGTACGGTGTTGAGATCAATGTAAATGAAACATTTGATTACACGGTATATGTTCCCATACCGATCAATGAAGATGGCATTGTTTTTAATATGATTTATACGCCCCAAATACTGGATGGTGTTACAGCTTATGAGGTATTTGAAACAGAGCACGGAAAGGCTTTAAAAATAGTTGGTAGAGGAAATGTCACCTTTTGTACAGAACTGAACAGCGACGGAAATGTTTCGTTCATAGCCGAAGGAGAGGGGCAGGAAGGCATTCTTCATGCATCTCTCAGCATGTGGAATGGCAGTTTTGTCGATGATGGGTGGAGAGAAGATGAATGGAGAGAATTATGGACGTACAGCGATATACCTCCGAACATAAGCAACATGACAGTTCATGTTTCGTTGGATATTATACATTCCACTCAGACAGTTGATGGTTTTGGGAAAGTCATAAAATCCTACAGTACTGTTAATGCCCAAGATTACTTAAAGTACAATGTGTCAAATGGCTGGCAAAAGGTAATTGAAAAAAGGACGGGTTGGGAAACATACCCCCATCCTTTGTAGTGTCATCACATTGACTAATGAAAAGTTTTTAAAAGTAAAAGTGGGCTTATCCGGATTTGAACCGGAGACCTTCACCGTGTCAGGGTGACGTCATAACCAACTAGACCATAAGCCCATTTTCAATAGTGAATAGAATCCTATTTCATAAGGTTTTTCATGATTTCATAAGGTTTGTGTTTGGGCAATGCCTCTGATGACAACCTTGTTCACATTCTTTTTAGCTAACTGCGCCATCTCCAAGATCTCTTCTCCTGTGTATGGAGAAATTTTTCTTAAAGCTGGATCCAAAGCATTCTTGGGCTCGAATTGCTGCAGCGCATATTTCTCTGCATTTTTGATCGCTGAGGTCATTTCATAGATGTCTTCCTTCTTCAAAATGGTAGGTACAACAGTAGTTCTAAATTCATACCCTATATTCGATCTCATGATAATATCGATACTCTCTTTTATATCCTCTAAATTCACTTTTACACCAGCTGCTTTTTCATATTTTTCATTCAATGGTGCCTTCAAATCCATGGCAATATAATCTACAAGATTGGCATCAATGAGCTTTTTGATGGATTTGGGATCTGTGCCGTTCGTGTCCAGTTTTATTAAAAAACCCATCTCCTTGATCTTGCTGAAGAAATTAGACAAATCGTATAAGGTAGGTTCACCTCCGGTCATGCATATTCCATCGATGAAGTCTTCGTGTTTAAGAAGAAGATCCTGTATCTTTTGTTCGGGGATGAGATCGAACTTCTCAGGATGAAGCACCAAATCGCTATTTTGACAGAAAGGACATCTGAAGTTGCATCTTGGTACGAATAATGTTGTAACGATCTTTCCATCCCAATCAAGAAAGGAAGTTTCTATCACGCCTGCGATCTTTAGCATCGGAGGTGCATAGACAAAATGATTATTAATACTATTGTAATTAGGTAACATTTATAATATAGAAGTACTATCACGGCGGAGAGATGATGGGGTAATGGCATCTGCATATGGTTTAGATGAAAACATTGGTCCAACTCGCATAGGATTTTGGAGAGAGCATTTAGATATTGATGGGTTGAAATTGCCAAGAAATGGGATTGGGGTGAAGACTTGCTGAGAAAGGCAATTTTATCGGGAGAGCACTATATGAGCGGTGACATTGCATCAGCAGAAGGTGCTTTAGCAGCTGGCTGTAGATTTTTTGGAGGTTACCCGATCACCCCATCGAGCGAGCTTGCAGAGAGGATGTCAAGAAGGCTGCCAGAAGTTCGTGGAATTTTCTTTCAAGGAGAGGATGAACTGTGCTCAATAGCTGCTATTTTAGGCGCATCCTGGGGAGGAAAAAAAGCTATGACTGCAACCTCAGGACCTGGTTTCAGTTTGATGATGGAAAATTACGGTTTAGGTATTATGACCGAAACTCCTTGCGTAATAGTCAATGTCCAGCGCGGCTCTCCCTCAACAGGTTTGCCCACACTAACAGGGCAAGGTGATGTCAT
>JAUWGG010000179.1 GCA_030606525.1 Methanobacteriota archaeon
GCTGTGAGCATGAGACCAATGATTGTTACTGGAATGGCTATTAATAAACCCGCTATAGGTCCCGCTACGCCTATATCCATCAAAGCCTTTCTATTTGGAATAGGTTCACGTAGGCTAATGAAAGCACCCATTGTTCCGAGAAGAAGAGGCGGCGGAGCTGGAATAAAAAATGGTAATGAAGCTGCCACTCCATGCCTTTTGGACATGAAATAATGCCCAAGTTCATGAACACCCAGTATGATCATTAACGGTAGAGCGAAAAATATTGTGCCGAAAAAGATGGTAGAAGAAGAAAGAATTTCTCCAAGGCTTTCTAGGCCTATATATGATCCCCACTGCATCGTGCCAGCGAATATTGTGGTGCCAATAGTTGCAATCAATAAAACGATGTTAACAGCTATGCTTTTGTACTTAACCTTCATTTTCTTTGTTACATGGATGATATATTCACCTGTTTCTTGCGTTAAAATAGGTATGTAATTCAGCGAGAGAAGTTCCTTTCTCAACTCGTCAAATTTTTCCTCTAATGTATATTCATCGATTTTGCAGAATAAAGAGACAGCTTCGTAGCTTACACGAACATCATATATTGGAAAATATCTGCCAACAATACCTCTTATACGTTCTATCTCAACTGTGAAATCATTCATCATTACTTATCAGACAAGATAATGGTTAGCTGCTTAATAAGCATTTTCCCGCTAATTTTTTAGGATTTCAATGACCTCTTTTTTTCCTTCATTTATTGCTTCTTCCAATTTATCTTCATCAGGTCCGCCGCCCTGTGCAAAATCTTGTTTACCGCCGCTTGAACCGCCAATGATCTTCGTGATGTTCTGTGCGATTTTTGAACAGTCTATCCAAACATCCTTGCCTCGAACTACGACCAACTTAGCTCCTTTATACTTACAGCCAAGTATTCCAACTACCTTTTCTTTTTTTCCGATTTCCCTGGCCAAACCCATAATCTCTTCTACGCCTTTTTTATCATCTGCCACCACATGCGTAATTACCTTCACATCGTTTATGACATTTCCATTAGCTACTGCTTTGCTCAGGAGATCTTCTATGGTTGTTGTTGCCTTGTGGGATCTTAACTCCTCTATTTCCTTGCCGCGGTTTTTCCACTCGTCGAAAAATCTTTTAACGGTCTTTGGCAATTGCCTTGGAAGAACACTCAATACATCACTCGATTCCTGCAGTATTCTATCTTGCTTTTGGATATGCTCAACAGCAGCCAATCCAGCTGAGAACTCTATTCGCTCAACCCCATCCTGGATCCGCTCAGTTCTTACTATCTTGATCAAACCAACTTCATTGGTGGAAGAGCAGTGAGTTCCGCCGCATCCTTGCGCATCAAATTCCTCTATTTCCACAATTCTAATCTTTTTGCCAATGGGTGCACCACCTTGATATAATCCAAACCCATATCTCTTCTCAGCCTCGTTCCTGTCCAAAAAGAATTTTTTGACCAAAAGATTTTCTAAAACGATCTTATTGGCGAGCAGCTCTATTTCTCTCAACTCATCACCTTCAATTTTTTTGTAATGAGAGATGTCGATCCTTGATCGTTTAACACCTTTTTGAGCACCAGCTTGCCAAATATGCTTTCCCAGGATCTCCCTTGCAGCACCTACTAAAATATGGGTCGCCGTATGATGTCTTGTGAGTGCCAATCTTCTCTCCCAATCAATTTTGCAATTAACTTCATCACCGACCTTAATACCATTCGCCGCTCCCTTTACCTTGTGAACAACATTATTCCCTATTTTCTCAACGTTCTTTACTTCAAAGCTCTTCCCATTTATTATCATTACACCTTGATCGGAAGGCTGTCCACCTCCCTCTGCATAGAAAGCTGTCCGATCCAGAACGATCATATCATTCTTAGAATAAAGAACCCGAGCTTTAAATTCCTTTAGATCTGGTTCTTCATAAAATAAAAGTTTCGTTGCTGGCAGATCAAATTTCATTTCCTCCTCAATTTCCTCCTCCTCAGCTCTCATGTGGCGCTGAGCAAGCATAGCATGGAAATTATCTGGGATATCGATCTTAATACTTGCTTGAGCACCAATCTTTTGAACTAATGTAGGATGTATGCCGTGAGAATCATAGAAGTTCAACAGCTCATTTGAGGATACAACCTCACCTTTTTTGATATGCCTTTTCACAAGTCCTAAGCCCTTGTTTACAGTTTCTCCATACCGTTTCGTTTCCAGATCCAGGATTTCACAGATCACGTTCTTCATGTTCCAATCCACAAGATCTTTAAAATTATGCATCTGCTTGACGACCAACTCGCTCAGTGAAATATCTAAGTTCATTTCTTCCAACAAACGAATTGTCCTTCTTATAATCAACCTAGTTAGATAGCCAGATTTAACGTTCGATGGCACGATCCCATCTGATAACATGAATGCTAAACTTCTTGCATGATCTGAGATGGCATACACATGCTCAATAGGTATCATCATCTCTTCAAATTCTTTTACGCTCAGCGAGATGCCCTTCTTCTTCAATCGCTTTACCACCTCTTCCCTTAAAGAAATAAGTTGTGATGCTGTGTTTATTTCCATCAGCCCTGCT
>JAUWGG010000017.1 GCA_030606525.1 Methanobacteriota archaeon
CCTTTTCAGTTAGTGAATATTCCACTTGAGAGGGTATCTCCGCATATGATCTTCTCTTAAGTATGCCTTCTTCACACAGTTCACTGAAACGATCTGTAATAGTTTTCGGACTCCCACCTATCTCATTAACTATCTTGTTGAATCGTGCAACATCATTTTCCATTATCACTCTTAGAACATTCAATGTGTACTTCCTACCGATCATGGATAGTAATTTCCGATAGAAACAGGAATTAGAACATGCAGCAGTTCCCTTACTTAGGCAGTGGTCATAGAAATCTTTTTTTTCTTATTGGTATTTTCCATTATATCCATCCTTTACTTCACTCTATGAAGTTTAAATACTTCAAAAGTTATTTCAGAATTGAAATACTTAAATTTATCCGTAATGAGGTGATTACCATGTGTAAAATAAAGGAACTGTGGGAAGAAAATGTATGCGATAGCGATCAAAAATCTAACCAAGCAATTTAATGGTTTTACAGCAGTGGATAACATTTCGTTCATTGTAAAAAGCGGAGAACTATTCGGTCTTCTCGGTCCAAATGGTGCTGGCAAAACAACAACGATAAGGATGCTTACAGGAATTCTTAAACCTACGAGCGGCACCGCCCGAATAGGAGAATATGACATTCAAAGGAATCCAATAGAAGCTAAGCAGTTGATGGGAATTGTTCCTGAGATGGCCAATGCATATCTTGACCTTTCCGCTATTAAAAATCTGCTGCTCATTGGAGAGCTGTACGGGATACAAAAAAAGAAGAGAATAGAAAAGGCAGAGAACTTGTTGAAGTTATTCGGACTTCATGGAAAAAGGCATCAAAGAGTAAAAACATTTTCCAAAGGGATGAAGCAGAGGTTGATCGTAGCCATGGGTTTAATGAACGATCTAAAGTTGCTATTCTTAGATGAACCCACCGCTGGGCTGGATGTAGAAAGTGTGAGATTAATTAGAAAGCTTATAAGAGAATTTAACGACAAAGGAATAACCGTTGTTTTAACAACTCACAACATTGAGGAAGCTAACCAGCTTTGCGAGAGAGTGGCGATCATGAATCACGGTAAAATTGTAGCTATTGATAGACCTGAAAAATTGAAACGCACCATTCAAAGTACCGCTTCAATTGAGGTAGCATTTAATGAAAATGTGAAAGCAGAAGAACTTTTATTTGACGGGGTAACAGAGGTTAAAAAAGTGGGAGATAAATTGAGGTTATATACTGAAAAACCAGAAGAAATTATTCCAACGCTTGTTGAATATTCCCAATCTTCAAACTATAAAATACTATCCCTTAATACCTTGGCACCCAACCTTGAAGACGTATTTGTGAAATTGACTAGAGGAGGAGAGAAATGAATATTTTTGAGCAATTAAGGAGGTCATTTGCTGTTACCAAAAAGGACCTATCTGTTTTTTATTTAAAAGGACCGGTGGTGATCTCCGGTCTGCTTATACCTTTCTTTTTATTCGTCGCTTTTATCTTTGGAAAAAAATTCTCTATAAGTTTCTTAATCCCCGGTCTGTTTGGAATGGCGCTCTTTTTCACAGTCTCGTCAATAGGTCCAGTGATAGCGCCTTGGGAGACGCGGATGAGAACGTTTGAGAGGTTGGTCTCAACACCAATCGCATTATGGGCTGTCATTTTAGGGGATATAACAGCTTCTTTTTTATTTGGTCTCTTCATAACTTCTATTATTTTTTTAGTCAGCATCATCCTGTTGGGACTAGAGATAATAAGTTTAAGTCTAATTGTTGGCACTATTTTAGCAGCCTTTTGCTTTTCCTCTCTGGGACTGCTGATCTCAGCACCACCCACGGATAATCCTTCAAACATAATGATGTTGTCAAGTTTGATCAAATTTCCTTTGATTTTCATAAGTGGAATATTCGTTCCGATCAGCGAGATGGGCAGCTGGAAGATCATTTCCTATTTGTCTCCTTTAACCTATTATACCGATTTGGCTAGATATTCAGTGCAGGGTACAAGTCATTTTAGTCCTGCTGTTGATCTATTAGCCATTCTAGGATTTGGTGTCTTATTTTTTATCATTGCGGTAAAATGGCATAAAAAAAGCTTAGATAAAAGGTTTTAGAGGTTTTACAAAAGTATAAATTACAGTAAAAAGATAAGCATGCATGCATCCTTCAGATGAATTGCGCTTTACCAAGAGCAGAAAACTAGAAGGCAAGAAGATAGTTCTTGGTGTGACTGGCAGCATTGCAGCCGTTGAGACGGTCAAATTGTGCAGAGAATTGATAAGGCATGGCGCTGATCTTTATCCAGTAATGAGTGAGAGCGCACAAGAAATAATTCACTCTAATGCCTTACAATTTGCATCTGGACACGACCCCGTCATAAAGATCAATGGCGGAGTGCAACATGTTAGTCTGTGCGGCAATGTAGCTGATAGAGCAGATCTACTGTTGATAGCACCTTGCACAGCCAATACGATATCAAAGATTGCATGCGGTATAGATGACACATCTGTCACGACTTTTGCAACTACTGCTTTGGGTTCAAACATACCGATCATGATCGCACCAGCGATGCACAGTTCGATGTATAACCATTTGATAATTAAGGAGAATATCAAAAAATTGGAGAATATAGGTGTTGAGTTCATTGGACCGATCTTTCTCGAGAAAAAAGCGAAGATAGCGGATATCGAAAAAATCACTGCTCGTGTAATAAGAAGAATCGGAAAGCAGGATTTTGCTAATAAAAAGGTACTGATCATCAGCGGTTCAACTGAAGAATCAATAGACGATGTTCGATTGATCACAAATCGCAGTTCTGGGAGAATTGGCATAGAATTGGCTAAATCTGCTTTTGAACGCGGTGCCGATGTCCAATTATGGATGGGACGAAGTACTGAGAACATACCATCGTATATCTCATCTGAAAGGTTTGGATGCGCAGGAGATCTATCTAAGATGGTCAACAAGATGGATCATGATATCGTTATAGTACCAGCAGCTATTTCCGATTATACGATCAAAAAGGAGGAAGGAAAGATATCTTCAAAAAACCTAGTACTTAATTTAAAAAAAGCACCAAAGATAATAGAATCAATCAGAAAAAGATCGAATTGCTATCTGGTGGGATTTAAAGCCGAATCCAGTTTATCAAAAGATAAGCTCATAGAGAGAGCATACAGTCGATTGAAAGATGTTCCTATGGATCTGATAGTTGCAAATGATGTTAAAGACGTATCCATCGATAAAAATCATGTGTTTATCATCGATAAAAATAAGGAAATGATCGAGGTAGATGATACTAAATCAATAATTGCAGAAAAGATCCTCGATAAGATTTCCAAAGAAATAAGGTAGTGTTGAATGAAAGGTAAAGCATTTTGCCCGGGTCATGCAACAGGTTTCTTTGAGATATGTGATGATTTTAATGATTTTAAAAAAATAGGTTCAAGGGGCGCTGGTATCTGTTTATCGAAAGGTGTGATTTCCATGGTTGATATAACGCCATCGAATAGACAAAAGATAACGATCTATCTAAATGATGAGGAGAAAAAAGCGGATGTAAGTGAACTTGCAGTAAAGAAAATCGTGGGCAATAAGAAATACGATATAATCGTTCACAGCGAAATTCAACTCCCCATAGGTCAAGGTTTTGGAATGAGCGGCGCTGGTGCATTAAGCACAAGTTTAGCTTTAATGAGCGCTTTAGGTGAAATAGATCGAGATGAAGCTGTTGAAACTGCTCATTTTAGCGAGGTAGAATCATCAACTGGTTTAGGTGATGTTGCAGCACAATCAGTGGGCGGTCTAATCATTAGAGAGAAAGCTGGTATAGCGCCATATGGCATAGTGAACAAGATCTTTTGTGAAAAAGAAGTAGTAATATGTGTCATCGGCGCGCCTATCAAAACTAAAACAATATTGAGAAATGAGAGATATAAAAAGCTGATCAATAGATACGGTTCAAAATGCGTCGATGAAATGATCAAAAAACCTGATTTGGAGAATTTCTTTGATCTATCTTTAAAGTTCGCACAAAAAACAGGATTGATGACAAAGGAGCTGCGCAAAGCGATCGAAGCTGCACAGAGACATGGAAAAGCTACTATGGCGATGCTCGGTAATTCCATATTTGCGATCGGTGATACAAAGAAATTGATAGATGTGCTTGAGAATTTCGGAAAAATCTATGTGTGCGAAGTGGACAATGAAGGTGCAAGGGTTATCGAATAGAATCAGTTCATATCTTGGGCATACCACCAATATATAGTCTTCTTCACTTATTCCAGATAGACAACTGCCATAACTACATCTGCCCACACTAAGAAAAAAATTAAAAAAATTAGGAAAAAGTACAGAAATAGACTTCCGTCTAGAAAGAAAAACCCTATTGAACTCTATGAACCTTTCCCCCCCAACCAAAAATCCCAATCGTGTGTTGGAATCAGGTGGAGTTTTATCCCATTAATGTAATAGAATCTTATTCTGTAGTATCTACGAGTTCTGCATGTGGAGCGTTTCTCTTAATCGACTCTATTCCATTCTTACATCCAGATTTTGACTCGTAAGCTTCGCCTACTGCTATTACTATCGCAAATAAATATATCTTGTGTTCCTTTCTCAAACGATTACCATTGAACCTTCTATTCCGCTAATGTGAACAACTGCTCATCCCCGCCAACATCGAATAGTCCTAAACGAGCGCCAGCATCCAGCCATCCGTGCGCATAATTTACGCAGGCAAAAGCGTTTACAAAGTTCTCATTTTTATAGAAATGTTCTGCATCGTCGTAATACGACTTCGCCATGTTCAAAAAGTCAAGGGCGATCTTTCTGGCATAGGATCTCTCTGGTGCAGTGATCTTTATTTTTTTAAGTGCCTTCTTCGTTGTTTCCAAATATTTTTTTACCTTTGGGGGAGTCAATATTTTCTTTGATGTATCCAATCAATCACCTTTTTTATTCTCTTTTAGTTCTTTCATTATATCATAGATGCTGAATCCCGAAGACATGATCGCTTTCCTCTTTTTCTCACTTCCCACCTGTTCAATTAAGAGATAGAGATAAATGCCGCCCAACGCTAAGTAATTTCCTACAAAGATCCAAACATTTGTCCACGGTATCCCGCTTATGCCATAATTGGAAATCGGATATATGAATCGAGTGGCAAAGAAACCGTCATGAACAGGAATGTCTATGATGATGTGCAGGAACCATCCCAACAAAGCTGGTAGATATTCTTTAGCCCATATAAAAAGGATTAGAGCAACTATTCCCAAGGCAACAAAACTGTGCAGGAGAAAATATGGGATGAATAGGTAGTGTGGTACTGAAGAAAGAGCTTCTTCATAGGGCAGAGGTGTGGCGAAAAGCACATGCAGAATTATGGGTAAAAAACCTACATCAGGAAAAATACCGAAAAATATACCCAGCTCAGCCCATTTTTTTTTTCTGAATAGTGCATTCGCCCAGAGAGCATGTGAAATTACATCCATCGTTTCATTTAGGTAGATTCATGACAACATACAATAATTTTTCGTTGTGCGAATTTAAAGTATCTTTACAGATTCTCCACCATGCATCGTTTCTCGTGGGCGGATCTCAACTATCAACGGCATGGATATCTTCCCACCCATTACAATGGCAACTCCAATGGGCAAGCGCTGTATCTCATCTGACATTCCTGATGTTAAACCTTCAACAGAGGCGATTATCGCTTTCAGATCGTTCGGATTGGTGACTTTCAAGATGATCTGGGTATTGCACTGGCTTAGTACATTCTTGTCCACTTTTGCTGCCCGTTGGGTGACGATCAACAAACCCAAACCAAATTTTCTTCCCTCAGAAGCTATGGTCTTAAATATCTTTGAGGATGCAACCTGTCCTTGCTGTGGGCAGAAATTGTGTGCTTCCTCAACCACAAGCATCATCGGTGGAACCGCATTCGTTTTGCGGAGTTCAAATAGGGCAGTTGTAATTCTGTTGACGATGAGTTGTTGAATGTCTGGCGGTGTACCTCTTAGATTTATGATAGTTGTCTTTCCCTTAACGATCAACTCGTTCATTTTTGTGCCTTTTGAAGCGAAGATATCCACTTCTTTGAGATATTCCAACTCGTCTACCAAGACCCCATTTGGAGTTTCTTTGTCTGCTTCGAGTACATCTATGATATCTTGGATGGTATAATCTCTACCGGAAGATTTCAAATAATCGAGGGTTTTACGGAGCATAACCAGATATGTTCTAACATTTCTGATGTTGGTTAGACTTAAGATCTCTCGAGGATCTAAATTCCTAAGTGTGAATTTCAAGGGAACAGCATCTTTGTTAATATTCGTATCAGGTGAAAATTCCATCACTTTATCTCTATAACTTCTAGGATGGACACCGAATTTTCGTGTTGATGTAACGTCCTTCCCCCTTTTCTTCAAGGCTGAGAATTCTCCATGAGGATCTAAAATTAGAACGGTGATATTATGCTTCATGAATTCCTCTATCAAAACACCAACAACATAGCTTTTCCCCCCGCCGGTTTTTGCAAGAACAGACAGATGTTTTTGAACTATTGAATTTATGTCCATGAAAACTGGAATATCATGTCCGCTCAACAATCCTATATAGGCTCCAGTTTTTATATCATCTTGGAGGCCGATGATGTCCCTGATCAACCGCTCATCAGCTCTGTAAACGGGTTCACCAGCTCTAAAGGGTGTTCTAGGGACTTGAAGCAGCCCCCTCCCGTCTCTATAGCCTATAATGGAGATGATCGCAGAGATAGTTTCCTCTATGTCAACCTCATCACCGTTGGACATCTGTTGAGCTTTTTCAATTGAAAGGTTCGTTCGTCTTTCAATACCATCTACCTGGCCCAGAACAAAGCCGCATACCTCATGGTGAATCTGAACATACTCATTTTTTTCTAAAGATGAGGTAGCGGAGCATTTGAACTCTGTTGTGCCCACATCACCATAGATTATACCTACTTGGTCTGAATTATTCTGAGTTATATTTTTTAATGTTATCGGAGCATAATCGCCAGAACTTCCATTCATCGACTCATCTCTCTATAGTGCATATTTATTCCTAATCCATCCCTTTTACTATAATATAATGAATGTACTGCATTAAATAGTTTATGTTGTGCTTATGCTATTAATTCTCTATGTTTTTTAATATCCCTCAGCTTCTTCTATCTCTTCCTTTTCAATCACTTTCTCCGCTCTCAATGAGAGAATCAAGAAAATTATTCCAACTACAAGAATTATGAGGCCGATCCCAATGAACAACCTGTTCATCCATCCTATTGTATCGTAAGATGTACCTATTATGTCTATACGCAACCAATCATGCAATAAAGAGCCAAAGGCAGCGCCGACTCCGATTATTGATATTATGATACCCATAAAAAAGAATGTTTTGCTGCGGGTTTTTTCTTTTGGAACTATTCTTTCTTCTGATTCCTCTAATTCACCCAATTCTTCTTTTTCCTCTTCTTCCTCTAAATCATCTATTTCCTCAACCACTTCATCAATATCATCAGCAAAAAGTTCACCGCATTCAGGACACTCGGTTGCATCAATGGCAACAGTGGCACCGCAAGTTGGACACTCGGCCTCTTCCATTTTTACATACATGAACAAGAACATCACCACCTATGTATTGAAATCCTCGCTTATATTATTTTCTCAATAGAATATTTTTGCAATTTTACTTGCGCATCTTCACTTCCTTTATTTTTTCGCCCACAGGACATTTGATCTCTTTCCCAACACTTAGGATTTTATATTTACTCTTGGATTCGACTCCTAACGGATGACAAAGATGGTAATGTTCACAACCTACGTTCTTACATTCCAGCGGTGCAAACGTTATCGTTGAACCTTCGATAGCCAATTTATTATTTAGAGCAGCATTGATAGGAATTCTCTCTACCTCAACTACTCGCACTCCTCCTTCGTGTATCTTGCAGTCATGATGTACATCCCTTATCTTGGTAATTTTGTATCTTGTACCTTCCTCCAGGTTAAAGCACACAGTCTTCAGTCTGCATTCCCGGCAATCGGAAAGCGGTCCCATGTATATGAATTCACAACCCTCTGTAGCTTGTTTTTCTCCAACTAATGTTATCAATACCATTTTTTCATCCTCCTATCACCATCGTTATCGTTGCCAATCTCTCTGCTGCCTTATAGGCAAGACCAGCATTTCCTAATATCGTATACCGTTCTGGTTTAATATTATGAGCTTGAGTTAATGCTTTGATGATCTCGTCATCTTTTACGCCCAATTCCTTAGCAGTTGTAGGTGCACCTATTTTCGTAAGCGCTTCTTTGATGCTGAGCCAATCTTTCCCATGAAGATACGTCATCATTATTGTCCCAATACCGCACTGCTCGCCATGTAATGCTGGTTTAACTGCTATTCGATCTAATGCATGAGAAAATTTATGTTCTGACCCACTTGCAGGTCTTGAAGAACCTGCTATGCTCATTGCTACGCCTGAGGACACCAAAGCTTTTGCGACCAACCAAGCCGATTCTTCTAAATTTGGCTTAATTGAATCAGCGTTTTCGATCAGTAACTTGGCAATCATCTCAGATAGTGCTGATGCATAACTGCTGTAGTATTCATTCCTCAAATTCCTTGCAAGAATCCAATCCATTACAGCGGTGGAATTGGAAATTATATCGCCACAGCCTGCTGCAAGAAGTTTATGAGGCGCAGAAGCGATGATTTTTGTGTCTGCGATTACCGCTAATGGTGTTTGTACCGCGATCGATACTCTTCCTTTATTCGTCTTTATGGATGCTTGTGATGAAACGATGCCATCATGAGATGCAGCAGTTGGTATGCTTAGGAAGGGGATATGCGATTCGTGGGATGAGCATTTAGCCACATCTATCGGTCTTCCTCCGCCCACCCCTAAAACGAATTTCGATTTGTTCTCCTTTATACGTTCTTTAACCTCTTCTATCGCTTGTGTTGTAGCATCTTCCGTTATTATCTGATCTACATCAAATTTGAAATCGTTTAGTATTTCTTCGACAGTATCTCCAGCTATCTTCTTTGTATTGTTGTCTGAAACGATAAGTCCTTTGCCTCTTAGATTTAGTCTTTTGCAGACCTTCCCAACTTCAAAAACTACATTATGACCCACAACAATATCTCTGGGTAATTCCATTATTTTCGATTTGTAAAAATCTTTTTTATTTTCCTTTCCCTTCTCCACAAACCTCCCTCTGCGCTCATAAAATGCCATTCTCATATTTAAAACGTACCTTAAATATCCCCTTCCAACGCTGCATTTCACACACTTTAATATCACTTGGGAGACAAGCGAAAATAAGATAAAGCTGTGCACCCATCTTGAATGTGCAGTATTAAAAAGACGATTGGAGGTTATAAACATGGAAAGAGCACCCTTTCAAGTTCTAATTTTCCCTTTTCATTGTTATAAAAACAATAAAATCGAATATGTGATTTTTAGAAGGACTGATATGGCAGGAAAAATCTGGCAGGGCATTGCTGGTGGAGGAGATAAAGGAGAAACACCTCTAAAAGCTGCTAAAAGAGAAACTTGGGAGGAAACAGGTATTTCTAAAGATTGTCGTTTTATCGTTTTAGATTCGGTTGCTACATTGCCAGTTGAAAATGTGGTAGGTGAATTTCTATGGGGAAAGGAAGTATATGTTATACCAGAATACTGTTTTGGTGTTGAAGTTAAAAATAAACAGATCAATCTATCAAAAGAACATGTTGAATACAAATGGGTTGATTATGAAGAAGCTATAAAAATACTAAAATGGGACAGTAATAAAAATGCATTATGGGAACTTAATCAACGGCTTTTAAGGTCTGATAGTTGATTGGTAATGCGACTTTAATATACATCTTTGTCATTTATGACAATAGAGGATGAATTTGAAAAACGTTAAAAATCTCTTTCATCGTTATAAGCTGCATATCGGATTAATATGTATTCTCATCACAGCAATTATTTTGATCATCGGATGCATCTTTTTCAGAGAAATATTCTTTAATGAATTCATTTGGAAATATTATCTAGGACCAATAGTTGCAGATGCTGAGGACCATCCCGTTAATGGAGTGACGGAAGGCTACAATATCGTTAATACATTGACCTATGGAATTGTCCTGTTCTTTGCTCTTTGGGGAGTATACAGACTGCTTCAGAAACTTGATGTAAAGATAAGTACAAAATTTATTATCTCTCTTATGCCATTCATAATATTTGGTGGTGTTAGTAGAACTCTCGAGGATGCATTTTTGTTCAAACAGCCAATGCAGTATCTTTTCATCTCGCCGATCATCTATTTTTTTATTGCATCGATCGTTATCGTTATCCTTGTATTAGGTTTATGGATGGAGAAAAAATGGAAAATGAGCATGAATGCAATATTATTTCTTTTTGCCTTCGCGTTATTAACGATAAGCGCAATTTATGTTTCCTTATGGTTAACGGGAGAGCAGTGGATTTATCCGAAGGTATCGACGCATCCGTTCGAGATCCCGATAATATTGGGATTGGCCTCATCATTCACATTTCTTGTCTTTATCATTTCAAAAACGATGAGCATAAAATTTCAAATTTTTAAGAATTTTATTATCCCAATGAACCTTCTGTTGTTCTTCTCTCATTT
>JAUWGG010000128.1 GCA_030606525.1 Methanobacteriota archaeon
AAATGTCTATGGTTGCTTTCTTTGTAAATGTCACAATGTCCTGATGGCCCTTCATTAAGTGAGGTATGTTTTATCAGACGATTGTTCTGCGTGGCAACCTACTAACATTTTAATCTATTCTTCCTTTGGTGCATTAATTACCGGATCATCACTAATACGTAGCTGTGATAGGTGCCTTTTATATATACTGCGATAGCCTCCACATTGTTTAAGTTCTACAATATCCTTATGCAATTCGTCCGTATTCAATATCACACCTGTTGACCATCTCGCTACTTTAAGTTCTTCCCAATCCTCTTTGCATGGATCACCGCCCGTATATAAAATGACCATTCCAGATTTCAGCTCATCCTTTTTAGCTGGGTGTGATTTCAATATCACATTTTTTGTCCAATGCTTTGAGCCCTTTGTTACATCAGGTGACCCACTCAAAAGCATAACCTCATATTCACCTTTGCCTGCAACACTTGCTTGTGTTATTATCTTAGCAGGAAAAATTGTTGCTGAATAAAAACCATCATCTTCCCATATAGCACCGGCAAGCACAACACCTTCTCCAAGATAATCTGCCACTGCTGGTTCAGTCTCTGGCACGCTCTCCGGGACTTTAACTTCCTCCTTATCCGCCCCGCAATTAGTGATTGCCAGTATCAGTAATGCCGCCATGAATATGGGCAAAGAGCTTCTCAATATTCTGTTCATTATTATCTCCTTCCATCTTTTCTGCTGCCACGCAGAACTTCGCCTAAAGCATCACAACCCACTTTGTGATGCTGACAAGAAAACCAATCAAACCGCACAATATGGTGTATTATTATCCTTATTTTAGCAATATCAATTTCTTTGTGCTCGCAACCTCATTTGTTACCAGTTGATAAAAGTAGTTACCGCTTGGGAGCTCCTTTCCCTGAGTATCCCTACTATCCCAGATAATCTCATACTTACCGGCATATTTTGTTTCATCAACAAGAGTTCTTACAATCTCACCAAGCACATTATATATCTTCAACTGCACCCGTGAAGTGGTAAAAATACAATACTCGATTTTTACCTGCCGAGTAAATGGATTAGGCTTACTCTGAAAAATCACATCAACCGATGGAACACCGGCATTACGCTCTTGTACACCATAGAAATTCACATAGGTCAAGGATACATCATCAAACCATATTGAAGCAGTATCACCACTTGCAAACAAACCAACATGTCCCTGGGCAAGAGTTTCACTCACAGCGATATCACCAGTCCACTTCTCCTGTCCATCCCACCATGCTGTGATAGTGAGGGTAGGAGCACTTCCCTCCACTTTAAGTCTCATTGTATGATAATTTTGCCCAACCGCTTCGAAGTCCAGGAAGAGTTCCTGCTGACCTGCACCATCATTATATGCAAGCATAAGCATACTATCCTCAACAACTTGCAATACGATATAATGATCCTTCTCCGAGATTCTTATAACACCATCTGTAAATGCCCCACCGGTTGTCTTACGAGTTGAGATAAATTCACAATCAAAATCAGTAACCGCACCCACGGGTGCGTAGAGTTGACAAGCACCAAAATTCACTCCTTCATAATAAGCGTGCAGTTCACCACTTTCTATCTGCCAGAGAGTGCCTCCAATTAAATCCATCGGCTCAAGCCATCCATAGTAATTGCCATCATCGAAGTTGTCGCTAAACTCTAATGCATAAACTACACCTGATACTAACAAACATCCTACTACAATTAAACCAAGTCCTTTCATACAATACCCCCTCTTATTTTTTACGAATTCTTTTCTTGTACTCAGTGACTGTTTCTTTAAAAAGCCTCTCAAGAATCCCCCACATCCTTTCACCTTTCAGAAACAAACACCACTATCTATATAAATATAATTGCTACACTGTCAACGTAAACAAAAAGATATGTTATTATTATATACTTCGATGAATCGCTGTCAAGCACTATCCATGTCAAACACAGCAAGCCAAGGTATTGCTAGGAACAATCTTTCTTCTGTGAACCCCAATCTATGGTGATACCCAAATAACGCAGTTTCAAATCCTTGAGTATATCTCTTGCTTTCTGTTGCTGGTACATTGATCGATTATACCTATTTTTTCCTACGAAACCGCGGTATAAACATCGGGATTTGTCTAATATAGTCTTCATATTGAGTGCCAAGCTTGTCTACTAATATTCTTTCTTCATACTGTGAGATATAGTAATAGAATAGAATAATAATAACCCATATACAGAATCCAATAATAGACAAAGAAATAATGATGAATCCAAGATATACTAATATGGAAGCCAAGTAGATTGGATGACGAACAATTGAAAACACACCAGATTTTATGACAACTAATTCTTCTCTTTGTTCACCAAAAATAGTCTTGAGTCCGAATGAAGCCAAATAAAATGAGAAAACAAAAAAAGGTAATGCGATAAGTACCCTTAGATAAGATGGGAGAAACTGTACCAAAGGGAGTGAAAAATGTAGAACGAACTTATCAACGAGCAAACCTATGATAAAAACTATGAGCAGTATGATCTGTCCAATATCACCGAGTTTATGTTCGCCAGCAAGATCTTTTCTGTGTTCATGGGTTTTCCGTTTATAACCTTTTCTTTCAGCCATTAATTGACACTCCGACAAAGAACATTTCGTCCAACACTATTTTGCGAAAATAAGTTGTGCGCGAACCATATTCGGATGGGGAAAAGCACACTCTGACAGGCGAAGCATTCTATGCAACACACTTGCAATACTTCCATAGATAATTAACCAAGTTATCAAGATTACAGCTCAAAAGGATGATGTATTTATCGCCAGCTCCGGCATAGAGAATCAGCTTGCCTTTTCGCACAACAGCACCTACGGGAAAAACGACTGCAGGCACGTCCACTGGATATTGATCATTACCGTATAATTCGTAAGGGGCTTGTGGAATGTAAATTGGGTTTCTGGTCCGGCAAAGTATTTGCTCTGGATCGTTCATATCCAAAAGAGCAGCGCATATGGAATACCCCCTTTCAATTTTCTCTGCTAACCCGTACGCTTTACAAATATCATCACCTATCTCACCAACAGCATGGTAAATGAGCAACCAACCCCTGTTGGTCTTGATCACCTGGGTACTTGGACCGATCTTCTCCTTTTCGTGCGGGTAGTGCCCGGCTTCCAATAGCAGATTCTGGCTCTGTCGCCCATAGATTTCTTTCCACTTTTCTGTATGCTTGAAAGGATTCAGCAATTGATCCATACCGGCTTCAAGAAAATCAAGGTGAATGTTAGAATGAAAACGCAATAGCATATAATACTTATTGTTCACCGATTCGGAGAATGGAACGGCGTTGCGCGAATCAAAAGATTCTATTATGCCGTGATAGGTAATGTTCACGAAATCATAGGTTGAGTAGATGGCAATCCGATCTGCGTTCGTCCCTTTGAACGGTTGTTTAATCTTGCCACACCCAACGAGCAAATACCTCTGGCCGCACCGAACGATCCGGATATCCTCTATCCCGTACGTGAAGTTCTGATGATCAGTGCCGTCGCCACGGATTATTACATTATTGAATCTGGTGAAATGTATGCAATCCTCGCTCACCAAAGGCCAAACCTCAGAGATGTAGTTTTCCAAACAGTAGCGCTCTCTACCGAGCTTTTTATCAAAAAACGTGTTTTTTTGATACCCCTGGTGGCATCTCGGCATCAAAATGACCTTGTCTTGG
>JAUWGG010000214.1 GCA_030606525.1 Methanobacteriota archaeon
AAAGAGCATACCATCTTTACGTAACGGTATCTTAATTGCAGGTATTGGTCTCTTTCGTAAATCCATAGCTACTATTTTGAATATATCGGATCTATACCGTGGACTAAAAGTATTAAGAAAATCATCATGTGCCATCTTAACAATCGTTTGAAAGTCTGTTATACTGTTTTCGAGACAATGATCAACAGACTGTATGATATATTTTCGCTCTATGTCTGGCATTGGTACTTTAGGCATATTATTCTCCTTTAGTCTAACATCTCAAAGATGCCATACTCATCTGTAGTACATTCTTCCCATCCCTCGGCAGTAAATACGGCAGCTTCTCCATCTTTCGCTAATACCACAAACACAAATCCCGCCATTTTTACTCCTACAGGATGATCTTCTATCCACATCTCTTTGATATTAAGCTCATTGACAAATTGCTCAGTAGCCCATATTCTCCACGGTTCCACCGTACTACGTAGAGAAGGGAGACCAGCTTTTCCCCATATAGGAGACACGAACCATGTACTCAACTTCTCTGCTAATGTTCTTTTGGGATCTTCAACAAATGTATCCACGGTTAATTCGACCTCGTTGGTGAAATCTTCAATTAAGTCGGACACATCGGGAAAATGAGACTCGTCTACACCTCCGCGTAGACTCTTGAGATATGCCTGAAAAATATTGGTTGCGAAAAGAACCGCATGAAAATTCGGGTGATTCTCAATACTCATTGTCTTCCTCCATTTTTCGATTTATTCTTCTTCTAGGTTTGTTATATGATTTAACAAATAGACTACCTCTCCACCCAGGATGAATTTGTCTGGTAAGCTTGTTCCCGCCAATCGTTTACTCCATCCTGTACTCTTGAAGGTATAAATCCATCCTCCACATTCAATTGTATATCCAATTTTAGGCATTACCTATCTTCTCTCTGAAAATCCTTATGTTTTATCTTGGTGATAATCCTGCGCCCCATGCGATTTTTTAACTCAATCGATGGGCGCAAAACCAAACCTTCTGCCATTATTGATATTTCTGCTGCTAATGAAACAAACCCAGTGCGAGTAAGTTCAGCAGCCTGTTGTAATGTACCTTTTGCAATAACAGGAACAATAGGTATTAAAAGACATTCAGCTATTTCTTCTAAGGTGTCACGTCTTAGCCATACATTGCCAATCAATATGTCAAACAGAATAAATCCAACACCATCCGGTATATAATTGCCGCCGCCTTTCTGTATCTTCGCACCATAGCCTTCTCCAAACATTATTACATCTGTAGGCTCATCTCCAAATTGTTTGGACAAAGCTTCTAATGGAAATAATTCGGTAAGTTTTTCATAAAGCGGTACATATAGTTGTGCATTATCTGTTTTCCCACCAAACCTTCTACTTTCTCCATCCCACATGACACGAATGTTAGTGCCATCTATTTTTTCTGTCCAAATCCACTCATTACCCTTAAGATAATCAAACTCTGGCTCTGACCATTCATTCTCTAAGAGTGTCTTATATTTTGTAGCAGGATCGCGCTTGAACATTGTTTGGATTTTATGGTATTTCATCGTTCTGGTTTTCTCTCTTGGTCAGATATGATAGCGTCAATTTTATCTGTAAAAGTGCTGTGTCCATGTCTTGCTGTCTTATCGCCCAACATTATTTTGATTTTCTTCTGTATCTTCTCTAGCCTCTTATTCTCTTTGCGGAGGTCGGTGAGTTCGGTAATAAGTTGGACTATCTCAAAAGCACAGATAACCTTACTGTTCCCATTTTTAGCACAGTCCAACAGTTCACTAAGCCTTACTCTAGTTACCTCTTTACTCATTCTCCTGTCCTCCTTTTTGATTAGACGTGGCGGCAAGATTCCACACTAGAACCATCATCACATCATCTCCCCAATCTTCTTTAAATTGATCATCAGCAGGAACTTCAACCATTAATCCAAGCCGCTGCATCATGTCTTGATAATCACCGCCATCTACATCACCATTATTCCACATCCAATAAGCAATTTCATCATGCGCTTCTCTTAGTTTATCTCTTTCTCTACGAAGAGTAATGAGT
>JAUWGG010000041.1 GCA_030606525.1 Methanobacteriota archaeon
GTTTACTAAAAGAGGTGTTAACATCAAGAAAATAATATTAATACTCATATTCTTTCTGTTGCTTGTCTCTAATGCTTCTGCATTGAGCGTGACTCATTATGTAAGGCATCTACATGATACAGAGGATTCCATCCGAGTTGATTATAACCAAAATATCTATCAACACGAACCTGTATGTCTTGAAGCAAGTTTAGAAATCGTAGTAGACTTTGAAAAAAGGGTAGATAATGCCACTCTCACTATTTTAGATAATGAGTTGGTTCCCGAGTATGTAGACTTACCTAGGGAGACACCAGAGCGTTTCTATTGTAGAAATTTTAGCATCTCGAAGCCAGTGAGGAATTGGATTGTACATACTTGTACTTTAGACTATAAAGAATTGGAACTTGGCAAAACGTACGAAGTTCCACTGCGGATTAAATATTGGGTTGACATGGTTCAAAATACAGAATATAGAAGTATCTATGTTCCTGTTATTAAGACCTACGATGTTTTTTGGGAAGTTCCAGATGTAATTGACGAGTCAACAGAGACAATAAAAGTAAAATTGATTGTATACACAACACTTGAAAATGTTTCTATCCATTATATGTTTGGTCCTTTTCATTATGATAGTTTCACGATAGAACCCAGCTTATTTGAAAGAAAAACTCTAGAGCCAGGAAACTACACATTCAATGCAACAATAAACTCATCACACATTTCTGGTATTCTTGACCCCAATCCTAGCGTTTTATTTCTTATCCAAGCACATGTCGGTAGACGTTATCTATACTATGAAGAAGTGAGATATCTAAATATGGATCACTCTCGATCAATCGTGATTTGCTTGATTATTGTAGCAATAATAGCGATTCCAGCAAGTTATCTTTTGATAAAAAAGAGATCCTCAAAAAAGAAATAATACTCGGAAGGAATGATCATACGCAACCTGTTTAACTGTCGAGTTTCAAGTAATATAGTGGTTAATGACTGTTAGTGACTGTGGGCTGAATGCGTCGCCGAAGCTTCGCACTTACACCCCAGTTCTATCAAACTCATCGTTTATGAGTGTCATAAGGTGTCTCGTTTTAGGGGTGGCTTCGAGCTTAGATGCCTTCAGCTCTTATCCACTGCAGCGTGGCTACTCAGCAATGCCTTACCAGACAACTGATAAACTAGAGGCTACGAACCCCCGTTCCTCTCGTACTCAAGGGTCCTTCCCCTCAGACACCAAGGCACTTCCACCGAAAAGCAACAAACCTGTCTCACGACGGTCTAAACCCATCTCACGATCCCTTTTAACGGGCGAACAACCCCACCCTTGGCGGCTAGTGCACCACCAGGATAGGAAGAGACGACATCGAAGTAGCAATCCTCCAGGTCGATATGAACTCTTACTGGAGACAACTCAGTTATCCCCGGGGTAACTTTTCTGTCATCAATAACCCCCATAAATGAGGTATATTGGTTCGCTAGGCCCTACTTTCGTATTGTGGTTTGTTATTGGGCCAAACCACATCAAGCCAGCTTTTACCCTTGCATTCAACGGTAGATTTCTGACCTACCTGAGCTGACCTTTGGGCGCCCTTGTTATCTTTTTGAGGGCGTGGCGCCCCACCCAAACTGCCCACCTATCGGTGTCCTTCCATAGAAGTTAGTGACACAACTTCAGAAGGGCGGTGTTTCATCGGTGACTCGGAGAATGGCTAGCGCCATTTCCTGGGTAACGTCTCCCGCCTACCCTATACATCCAAAATCATATCACAACAACAGGTTGCAGTAAAGCTCCACGGGGTCTTCGCTTTCAGGTGGAAGGTACTGGACTGTGCACCAGTAAGTCAGTTTCACCGGCTTTCAGGCGGGGACAGTAGAGCTCTCGTTGAACCTTCATGCAAGCCGCCAATTAAGCGGCAAGGTATTACGCTACCTTAAGAGGGTCATAGTTACCCCCGCCGTTTAACGGTCCTTCTCCCCATTGAACTGGGTTTTCAGATACCGTCACTGGGCAGGTTTCAATGACAATACACATCCTTTCGGACTAGCTGTCACATATGTTTTTATTAAACAGTCGGAGCTCCCTAGTCACTGCGACCAGCCATTCACATGGTTGGCACCCTTTATCCCTAAGTTACAGGGCTAATTTGCCGAATTCCCTCGCCGGAATTACGCCGACACGCCTTAGGCTTCTCACCTTGGGCACCTGTGTCAGATCTTGGTACGAACATGAAGGTGTAATCAACATCTTTTTCACTGACACCAAAGATCGGCTAAAACCCGCATTCGCGGGTCCATTCATGCTTTCACTTGGTTCTCATCATTACGATCCTCCCCAAGGTTATACATTTAGACAGATTGGCTAACCTGCAAAGCTTACCTCGATGTGTCAGATGTTGAGCAAAATCTTCACGGTGCAGGAATATTAACCTGCTTCCCTTCGACATTTTCGATTAAGAAATGCCTTAGGATCGACTAACCCTCGACTAACGAATGTTGTCGAGGAACCCTGGCCCTTTCGGCGGAATCGATTCTCACGATTCTTTGCTGCTACTCCTGCCAGGATCCTTATTCGAACGCGGTCCACCCGACCTCACAGCCGAGCTTCTGCCCACGCACGACACCTCTCTACAAGATTACCTTTCGGTACTCTAAGGTATCGGTGACCGACTTAGCCCCGTCCATTTTCAGGGCCCATAATCTCGACCGGTGAGCTGTTAAGCTTTCTTTAAAGGATGGCTGCTTCTAAGCCCACCTCCCAGTTGTCTTAGACCATGGACTCCTTTTAAGTAACACTTAGTCGATACTTCAGGACCTTAACCTTAGTTTGGATTGTTTCCCTTATGGACACCGAGCTTACCCCTGATGCCCTCACTCCCAGTGTCTACAGCGATAACAAATTCGGAGTTTAATAGAATACCGAGGGATTTCTCCCCCTAAATACTCAATCAGTGCTCTACCTTATCATCTACCTCGACTGAGATCTACCTGCGAGTAGTTTCGAGAGGAACCAGCTATTACCAGTCTAGATTGGCCTTTCACCCCTAAGCACAGGTCATCCGAATGATTTGCACATCAATACCGGTTCGGTCCTCCACCTCTCTTTCGAAAGGCTTCAACCTACCCAAGCTTAGATCGACTGGCTTCGGGTATCCCACCAATGACTTCAGGCGAGCACACCCCGTTCCTCATTCCTTACGGAACTGCGAACAGTTGGTTTCCCTATGGTTACGCACGTAAGTGCTTAACCTCGCCATTGATTAGAACTCCCTGGCCCGTTTTTCGAAACGGAAGATATGACGCTGGTCCGCTATAAAGCATCGTCCCTTTCACGCCATATCAGTCTATAACTATCTGGTTTCAGGCTCTTTGCACCTCCCGCTAAGGGTACTTTTCAGCTTTCATTCACACTACTATTGCACTATCGGTCTCGGATCGTATTTAGGGTTGGAAGTTTATGCCTCCCAATTCACACGCGATATCCAACGCATGCTACTCTAGATACCCCGCTATAATCCGTTAATGTTCCTCTACGAGACTATCACTCTCTATGGTCGAGGCATTCCACCTAAGTTCGAGTTAATTAACTAGGACCAAACGAGGTCTACAACACCACATCTCCCTATTATTTCTAATAGGGATTTAGTTTGCCCTTTGCCGTGTTCGATCGCCTTTACTAACGGCATCTCTATTGATTTCTTTTCCACCCCCTACTAAGATGCTTCAATTCGGGGGGTTCCCTATCATTACTGACCAAGCCGAAGCTTAGGAAGTCCCATTAGGCAATCGTTGGATCAAAGGCTCCTTGCACCTACCCAACGCATATCGCAGCTTGGCACGACCTTCTTCAGCGTCCGAGCCGAGCCATTCCCCAGACAGCGTAGCTATCCACTTACTATTCACTCAACACAAGTCCAGGTTGCGTATGATCGGTAATCATTGACACGTCCGAAATCCTTCCGTAATTCGGTTATCTATACCCTTCCCCGCTAATCAGATCAGCGGGTGCACTTTTGAACAGCATATATCAGTTTTAGACTGTATATACTATATATACTATATTAGCCTCTCCCCATATATAAATTTATGCGAAGACTTGCCTTTCTAATTCTCCCTATACTACTTTAGATATAAATATCTAACTCACAGAAGTCTCACTTTCATCTGTATTTTTGTGTTTTTTCGATTGTTGTAACAGCTCATCGAATTCTTTAAAATTCTTAACGAGCTTGTAAACATCGAAACTTATGTGTATTAAAAGTTCTATTATGCATTGATGTATAAAATCCCGACGGATGATGAAATCGCACTTGCTCTTAAAAATGTTATGGCAAAGAGGAGGACTGTTTATTCTCAACGAAGGCTGAAAGCGCTCGTGGAAAAAGAGCTGCAAGATATGGACCCGAATTATAGAATTGGAGCGGTCAGGCTGCGCCTTTTCGCCATCAATTTGAATATTGCAGATGTGGAGATCCGCTATCGAAAAACAAAAACTAAAAAAGTTCTTAATCGCTGTCCAGTGTGCAGAGGGAAACTTAAGAGGATACGCAGTCAAACTGTTTTTGATGGAACTGTAACTGTGGGTTATGAATGTACCCGCTGCCCTTATCGAACTGGTTTGGAGAGGAAAGTACCAAATAAATACATCTTTACAAGAAAAAAATAATTTGTATATATGAATTTATGTAGGGATAAAAACAATTGAGGTGAGGTAATGCAATCAGCAATAGAGTCCAATGTTATCCTCATGAAACTGGAGCATGACGAGGATCTATTCGAAGAATTAAGGAATGTCGTCAGAGAATACAAAATAGAATCAGCAATTATTTTAAGTGGTATAGGGCAGCTGCGCGACTTTGAGTTGCTGTATTTCACAGGTGAAAAATATATCAATAAGATATTCAAGAAAGCGCATGAACTGCTTTCTATGCAAGGCAGCATTGCAAGTGATAAAGGGAATGCATCTATTCACATTCATGCCAGTTTGGCTAACGAGCGCTGTGAAGTTGTGGGCGGTCATCTTTACTGCGGTACAGTAACTGTGTTAAATGAGATAACATTGCTAAAATTGGATAATATCCATTTAACGAGAGAATTGAATAAGAAAACAGGACTAAAGGAGCTGCAGATCAAGTGATAGTATTGTTTTGGTAAACATCAAGAATCATTTCCATGACAGAGATTCCAACTTTCTTTCTTCTTTCGTCTTCTTTTTGAACTGCTTATAGTGTTCTTTGCATAAAGGAACTCTTTTGCCAGAATCACTCAACTTTAGGTCTGGAAGTGTAGATTTCACTTTTTTTGCAGATAGAGAACGTACAGCTATGTTCTTGCAATCTAAAACACCACAATGCTTTTCTTCCTTTTCCCTAGGTTTATGTTTCATTTACTTCCCATACTGTATCCAAATTTTTATATTAAAACTTACGCTAAGATAAACCAAAGAATGAGGTATATATCGATGCCGATGAAAAATCCGCAGAACAATCCAGTTAAGAATCTAGTCAGATTACTGCTCTTACGCGAACCTATCAGCTGAGTGAAACCATCAAGAGCCATGGGTATCATGGCTATAATGGTCAATATGATCAATTGAAAATATGAAAATGCCAAAAAATGTATAAAAAGGAATAACAATCCGCAAAAGATGCCGAGATAAAATCCTGTGCATCTAGAGCAAATAGGCATCTGCTTTCCCTTAATAAAAAAACTGCGTTCTGGCAGTTGATGACAGAAATATCTTGGTAATTTTATCAAGCGCTAACACCTATGGAAGAGCGATAACTCGAAAGAACAGCAAGATAAGAAATATCAATACCACTATAGCAACAACAGCGCCGCATACGCACCCTATGCCTCTACCGACCCCTTCAAAGAAACCCATTGTATCAAAAAGAAGATAACAAATGGCAATTTATAAAAGTTTCGACTTTGAAATATCATATCCTTCTTGAAAATATACAAAGAACTGTACCAATAATTTTTTATAATATACAAAAATGTGTACAATATTCTATTTATATCACGAAGCTATTTTTTAACTGATGAAGATCATTTTAAAAGCAACATCAATATTTGTAATCATTAGTTTCTTTTTTAGCGTAATTTTTTCAAGTATAGTGGGTAGTGAGCCTTCCCCAATAAAGAACACAAGAAGCGAATTAACTCTAAAAGTTGCTTTGAAAGTTGATATAAAATCGAGGAATATTTTGACTTCGAGTGATGTGTGGACGTCTAAGGTACTTCGGTGTTGTTATGATACAACATTGAGAGAAGATCCAGAAACTGATGAGTTAATGCCGTATGTCGCTCAATGCTCTGGCGATCAGCACGGTGTGCTGTTCGGGTGTGATGAATGGCCTAAAGGCTCGGGAATTTTCGACATACACAATGTTACAGTAACTTATGATTTCACCAATGTGATATTTCATGATGGTGTTCAGGTTACAGTAGACGATCTTTTAGCTTCATATTACATACAGGCATTACATCCTAACTGGTATACAGATCTAGCATGTTTAATGGACAATAATGGCGAACCTGGAAGCAATTTCACTACAACGCATTGGCTTTGGATAGATACAGTTTATAGATCGGACGATGGAATCCATGCAAAATTGAACTTTAAGCTGCAGAAGGATTTCGCGATGTTCTATAGATCGACATTGTCCGGTGTTCTATTCCCGAAACATATCTGGGAGGGAACCGGAGGCGACATCCATGAAGATTTTGGAGAACTCCTAGATCCAAAAGGTCATGGTGTACCTGCTGCAGATGGTGGATTTGATATAAACAAAGCTTTGGCATGGGATATAACGGATGATTCTCATGTAATAGGGAATGGACCCTTTAAATTTAAAGAGTGGAACCCTGGTCAATATGCAAAGATCGTGAAGTATGACGAACATTTTTACATGAAGCCGAATATCGATGGCATACTGTTCAAGATCTATAAGACCACGGATGCAGCAGTAATGGCATTGAAAGGCGGTGATGTGGATTACGTGGCATGGTCAATACCACCTGATTATATCCCCGATTTGATGGGTGTAGAGAATATAGGATTATCTTCAGCTGCTGAACCAGGTTTTTTCTATCTAGCCTTCAATATGAGGAAAAAAGATTTTGGTTATGACATCGAACACAACGATGTTGGAAAAGAGTTCAGAAAAGCAGTTGCTCACTGTGTAGATAAGAAGACCATCGTTACAACTCTGCTGCAGAACTTTGGTATGATCGCAGACGGTCCTGTAAGTCCAGCAAATACATTGTGGTTTAACGATAGTTTGCCGACGTATCCTCCAGATGTTGAAAAGGCGAAAGACATTCTAGATAATGCAGGTATAATAGACAGTGATGGAGATGGATGGAGAGAGCTGCCAACCATAGGAGACGCACGGTTCGAAATCCTTACACCACCAGCAGATTACGATCCAATTAGAAGTGCAGCTGGTTTGATGATTGCTACGCAAATGCAGGCAGCTGGTATAAATGTAGTGTCAAAACCAACTGCTTTTGGTGAGATTGTAAGGCTTATTGACGCACGACAATTCGATATGTACATCCTTGGTTGGAGCATAGGAGGTACAGACCCTGATTATCTCTACAGTTTCTTCTACTCGGGGAATGCTGAGGCTGGTCAGAACTATCCTGGCTATGCCGATGAAGAATTTGATAGAGCAATATTGGATTCAAGGGCTGAGATGAACGAGACAAAACG
>JAUWGG010000196.1 GCA_030606525.1 Methanobacteriota archaeon
GCTCCACCTTTCATTCTTATTTATTTTCTTTGCCAATTCACGTATCTCTCTCGATAATACGATTTTTCGCTTTTCAAGGAGGAGTTTCTTCCATATTATTGGGATTTTCATTTGCCTCACAACCTGTCAATTTTTGACAGATTATGACTTAAATACATTTATTATTTCCACTCTAAATTAGAGAAATAAAAAAAAGAAAAAAGAGAGACGATTTTTCCACAACCGAAAGGTATTTAAAATTCCATAGGAAAAATACAAACGCTTTTTAAACTTAATCGACTATTTGGCATATGATGAACGCATTTCATCGACTTAATCCAAGCATCCAAAAAGCAATTAAGAAAATGGGCATAATCGAGCCTACAGAATCTCAAAATAAGGCTATCCCCAGAATCCTCGAGGGCAAAAACATTCTTTTGATAGCGCCAACAGGTATTGGGAAAACAGAGGCAGCTGTCCTTCCTATCTTCCATGATCTTCTTGAAAGCAAATTTGAAGGTTTTACTGTGCTCTATATTACACCCCTTAGAGCTCTAAACCGTGATATGCTTCGTAGGATGAACTGGTTCAGTGAAGAATTAGATATAACAGTTGGAGTACGACATGGGGATACCACTCAAAAGGAAAGAAGACAGCAGGTTAAGAACCCGCCGCAAATTCTCATCACTACACCCGAAACCTTACAGATCATGTTCACTGGTCGTCGATTGAGAAAACATCTGGAGAATGTTCGTTGGGTCGTGGTAGATGAGATACATGAACTGGCTCAAGATGAGCGTGGCGCTCAGCTTTCGATTGGATTGGAGCGTTTATGTCATCTTGCTAAAAGAGAGTTCCAAAGGATAGGTCTTTCCGCCACTGTTGGATCAGCAGAAGAGGTTGCCAAATTTTTAGTGGGGGTGGATAGGAATGTTGAGATAATAGATGTATCGACCGAAAAGCGCATGAAGATCCATGTTACAAGTCCTAAACCTAATAAAAAGGATGAAAAATTATCCAAAAAGATCTATTGTGAGAATAAACAAGCTGCGTGTATCAGACGCTGCTATGAGCTAATTAAGAATCACCGATCAACGTTATTCTTTGTCAATACAAGAGATACAGCAGAATTTTTGGCTGCTAGATACAGATTATGGAAAGAGAAATACAATATAGGAATTCATCACGGATCATTGTCGAAGAGGGTGCGCATTCAAATGGAAGATGATTTTAAGAATGAGGTGATAAAAGCCTTGATCTGCACTTCTTCTTTAGAATTGGGTATAGATATAGGCGCTGCAGATTTCACCATCCAATACAACTCTCCAAGGCAAGTAACCAGGTTAATTCAACGGATTGGACGGGCTGGTCATCATATAAATTCTTTATCTGAGGGTTCGATAGTTGCAACCAATGAAGATGAGATTGCTGAGGGCAGTGTAATTGCCAGAAGAGCATTGCATCAGGAATTGGAGAAATTCAAGATAAGGCAGAATGGATTAAGTGTGTTGGCAAACCAAATCGCTGCCTTTGCAATGACAGGAAGAAAGGAAATAGAGCAAACGTACAAGATCATAAGAAAAGCATATCCCTACAGGACCCTAACTAAACAGATGTACTTGGGTGTTCTCGATCAATTAAATGATTTAAGAATGATATGGTTAGATGATAATGACTTTGGAAAAACAAGGAATACCCTGACTTATTATTATGAAAACATCTCCATGATACCTGATGAAAGGAGCTATAGGATCATCGATGTCTCTTCAAGGAAACCTATAGCTACATTAGATGAAAGGTTTGTAGCCAGATTTGGAGATCTGGGAACACCATTCATTGTTAGAGGGTTAACATGGAAGATCGTGGATTTTGATGAGGAGAAGATCCTCGTCGAGCAAGTTAAGGATATAGGAACAATTCCAAGTTGGGTTGGCGAGGAGATCCCCATTCCTTTTGAGATCGCTCAAGAGGTTGGACATCTTAGGAGAACAAGCAATTGGGAAAAATATTCTATGGATAAGGACAGCATTGAGATACTTAAAGACTATTTAAAAAAACAAGCAGAATATCCAATTCCAAATGATAAATTGGTTACCATTGAAGTTGGTAATAGACTATTCATAATCAATGCGTGTTTTGGAAGCAAAGTTAATGAGACTTTGGGAAAGATAATCTCTTCTCTGCTGACAGCAAGATTGGGTGAAAGTATAGGGGTTGACACAGATGCATATCGCATCATATTGGAAGTACCGAGACAGGTAAAACCAGGCGAGATCAAAGAAATATTGCTCAAAACA
>JAUWGG010000211.1 GCA_030606525.1 Methanobacteriota archaeon
TACTGAGTCTGAGATCAAACCTTAATATCCCGAAGGGTTATAAGGTTAATTCGCAGACGCTTGAAACGGGCTGATATTTCTATACTCACAATTCAAGATGAGGTGAATCCAAACCCGAAAGGGCTTGATTGGGCTGAAGGCCCAATTTTGGTTTCAGCGAATCTGGCATGAAATATTGAGCGTCGTGCGACTGTTGTAAACCCGTAGGGCTCGGAGAGTCGGCAAAGCCGATTTACAATAGTTGCTAAAGTAAGCGCTTGTAAAATGCTTGGAATTGGGATCTCAGAGTACTGCCGAAAATCTAAATGATTGAGTCAAATTCGAATCGGAGATGTGATGGCGAACAGGTTCTGAATCAGTTTGATCATGGACTATTTTTACTAGATCAAAAGTTAAACCTTTATATACTCAAAACACTTTAAATAAATTGGTGATAGAAATGAAGGCTAATGACTTTATTGCAGAATATGGCGAAGAGGCGTATGTGCGACAGAAGGAATTGAGACGAGCTTGGGATGAAGCGCATCCAGGGAGAAAGAAAAAGGCGAATTATGAGCAGGGTCACAAAGATGGGAAATACTATCGGAAGACTTTGAAATACAGAGCCACTGGTGTTAATGGGGAACGGAATAAAATCCGGGGAAATCACCGACACGCATGGTTGGAATTCAAAAAGATAATAGCGCCCAATTCACAATTCCATCACCAGTGGTTGCCAGGCTCTGCGGAATATTCAGGACTAGCGCTGGTTGAAGCGGACCAACACCTGCATGGAATTATAGACGTTATCCAGATACTAAAAGGAGAAATCACACTATTCACTGAAGAAGAAATAAGGGTGCAGAGTGAGGGAAGATGGCAATAAAAGGATCGGGTAATGTAACGATAACTCTCGCCAGGACGACAGTTGCAATGCTGAGAGCGAAGAAGAAAGATTTGGAGACTTGGGACGGGCTGATGCATCGCCTATACGCCAGACAGCGGAAATATGGGATAGAATGTACACTCTGTGGGAAATTCATCGAGGCTGAGAATATGGACAAGTCGCCCAACGCGCTAGCGAAAGAATATGGCTGGCAGCCATTGTATAGCGGGCGAGTGGAAGTAGCAACTGGTGAGATCGAGACAACAGTCAAACTTGGCTATATCTGTCCCTCTTGTGGTGATTCTAAATGAAGACAATACAAGAGCTAATTGGAAAAGAAGCAACGGAAAGATTGAAAGAAAGATATGGGCAGCTAACGGATTGGGCTTCTGTGGAAGAACAAGGACCACAGATCTTCAAAATGACATTCCAAATAGTTGATTACAAAAGAACATCTACTAGTCCCACCCCTATTATGATAGAGAGAGCGATGGGCGTTGGCCTCGCGGAAATTGAACATGCTTTATATCGTGTTTTGAATTTTGACGGTAGAAATATGGAACAGGGTTTTCATTTTAATAACGATCTGCCTAGGAACGGGATATATATGCATCGAGAAATCTACAAGGAATTGATGGAATCAGAAAGAGAGTCGATGAGGAGAATTGAAAAGCGATTAGAGCAATCAAACGAGAGAAAAAGGAGATAAATGGATGATGCATTTTCTTAAAGGCGGGAACTGGCAACGTGGACCTTCTAGGAACTATCGTTGCTCTACGGGATGGGGTGTACAATGGGAACATCTTCCGATTTGGGAAGAGGACATCGAAGGATTACCAGATAGATGGGTGAAAATAATTGTGATGGAAATAAGTAAGCTTTTATCGAAATATCCCGAACAGGAAGCGCATTGTGTTAAAGAAGGGCTATGGAAATGGTAAAAAAAGATAGGACTTGAGGTTATCTTTTTGGCACAGATTTACCAAACAGATAACCGGTGCTGGGTCCTAACAATGCACCAGAGATTAGCAATAGATCTTCGACTGCAATTGTGCCCCCCACAATGAAGATGGCATAACTACCAGCCATCAGAACAGCAACTCCAGCAACAGCCATAATAAGCGCTACAATCTCCTCAACATTCTCTGAGAATTTCATTTTCTTTTCTTTTCACCTCCTTTCCTTCGCAAAAAGGAATATAATGTTTAAGCTAC
>JAUWGG010000062.1 GCA_030606525.1 Methanobacteriota archaeon
ATCGCTTTTTGCACACTTTCTGGCAGGATATCAAGCTGCCCTATAGCCCTGATTCTTATTTTATGCTCGTGGATCCTTTCATCATCTCCTGCCTTATAGAAGCTTTGCGTGAACAATTTCATCAGTTCCTCCACTTCTTCATCATCCCTCTTCAAGTTCTCCGTTGAAAAAGCATAAACTGTTAAGTTTTTCACTCCCAGCTCAACGCACCACTCCAGTAACTCTTCCAATTTGTTCTTACCTTTTTGATGACCTTCGTTTGTACTCAAACCAAGCCCTCGGGCAAAACGACGATTGCCGTCCATTATGACCGCTATATGTTTTGGTATTTCCTTACTCAAAACTTCCTTTAACAACTTCTTCTCATATGTTTGATAGGCACTATCTGATATGATCTTGGAAATTTCACTAACCATTCTTTTACTTCATCATTCTACTTCTATATAAAATTTTATAGGAGATCTTCAGGTAAATAACTCCTTCCAATCCCAAATCAATATATTTTTTTATATATGTTATGAAAAAAACTCTAAAAAAGATTAAATCCTAAAAGAGCTATCACTTCTTTAGATTGATTGTCAAAAAAGGGTGGTGAGGATGGATAAGATCATTGATGAAGCAATGAAGCGAGGAGCAGAGTACGCTGATATTCGTTTTCTAAGTAAAGAAGGAACAAGACTTGAACTTAAGGATGGAGAACTAAAAAAATCGATTTATGGAAAAGATGGTGGAACGAGCATGAGGGTCCTATACAAAGGCGCATGGGGCTTTTTTTCCACAAATGACCTATCAAAGAAAAGCCTTGAAAATGCATTGGATACTGCTTTTAAGCTGGCTAAAGGAAGCAGCACCATGGTAAAGGAAAGGATTCATTTGGCTGATGTTAAAGCTGTAAAGGCGAAAAAGATACTTCATGCAAAGAAGGATCCTCAAGATATGAGCATTGAGGAGAAGCATGCGCTCATATTGAACATGAGCAGCGCGATCAGTGAGATAAAAGGTGTGCATACTGTGACCGCGGTATATGGTGATGGCACCGAGATCCAGCACATATTGAACTCAGATGGAGCAGATCTATACAGCCAGGTTACAAGAACATTTGTTTATGCAAGGATCATCGCCAGAGAAGGCAAAAATGTGGTTGGATTCAGCACATCAACAGGAGGTACAGGAGGTTTTGAGATCTTTGATCTGGAAGATCCCGTAAAGAAGGGTATCAAAGCTGGTGAATCTGCTGTGCGCATATTGTCCGCCAAAAAGGCTCCAGGCGGAAAGATGACCATAATTACAGATCATAATTTAACTGGCGTATTTGCCCATGAAGCATTGGGTCATGCAACGGAAGGCGATTGTATAGTATCAGGCAACTCCTGTTTGGAAGGAAAGATCGGAGAAAGGATAGGAAGCGAAAAGGTCACAATAATAGACGATCCTTCAGTGAAAAATGCATTTGGCTCTTTTCCTTTCGACGCTGAAGGGGTTAAAGCCCAAAGAAAGATACTCGTTGAGAATGGAATTTTGAAAAACTATATTTTGAATAGGGAAACTGCATATAAGTTAAAAATGACACCTAACGGCGGAGCAAGGGCTGAATCATACTCTGTTCATCCTTTAGTAAGAATGAGCAATACGTTCATAGATAATGGAGATCATTCTTTTGAAGAGTTAATTGAGGATATTAAACTAGGGGTGTATGTAAAGGGAACCAGAGGCGGACAAGTGAGCACAGCGAAGGGCACATTCCAGTTCAATGCCCAAGAAGCATTCCTTATAAAAAATGGAGAGATAACAACACCCTTAAAGGATGTGTCGATTGCAGGCGCAACCCTGGAAACATTAAAGAACATCGATGCCTGCGGTAATGACTTTAAATTAGGGGATCCGGGCTCTTGCGGAAAAGGACAGTGGGTTCCTGTCTCGGATGGAGGTCCGCACATTCGAATAAGAAATGTTGTCTTAGGAGGGGGTACATGATCGATATTGGGAATAAGGTGATAAAAAAGGCAGTTAAACTTGGTGCTGATCAAGCTGAAGTGTTCATCAGCAGTGGAAAGCAGAATGCATTCACGATCGAAAAGAATGCTGTAACCTGTACATCGGGAATGGAAATAAGCGGCATTGGCATCCGGATACTGAAAAACAGTAGGATGGGTTTCACATATTGCACGGATCTATTGGAGGCGGAAGAAGCAATAAAAAAAGCGCTTTCCCTTTCCAAACTCGGCAAGGAAATGCCTTATTTCAGTTTCACAAGTGAGAATAAGATAAGACCCATAGATAATTTGTTTGATAAGAGAATTCATGAGCTGGGAGTAGAATATGGTTTGCAGAAATCTAAAGAGATGATAGACAGCGCTTTAGAAGTAAATAAGAATATCAATGTAACCAATGGCTATATTATCTACGGCAGCAGTTCTTTCGCCATTGTCAATTCGCAGGGCGTAGAAATCGAGGATAAAGGTACAACTATCCTTGGGACGGTTGGTACAGTTATGAAAGATGCGGGTATTTCAACTGGTTTTGAGGAAATCTGCTCGCGCATGCTCGATGTTGATTTTGATATCGCTGGAAAGAACGCTGCAGAATTGGCTGTTAAGAGTCATAATCCAAAGAAGTGCGAGGACAGTGGTGAAACGACCATTCTCTTCACTCCATATGCTTTTAGAGACATGCTCGAGTTCATAACAATTCCAGCATTGCATGGAGATATTGCACACAAAGGTGAATCGGTTTATTCCGACAAAGTTGGGGAGTTGGTAGCAAGTGAGGAGATATCTATAATAGATGATGCAACCCTGCCAAATGGACTGAATTCTGCAATTGTGGATGATGAAGGTGTACCGTCAAAAAGAGTGGAATTGATCAAAGCTGGTGTTTTGAAGACCTTCTTGTACGATGTTTCCACTGCCAAGGAATACGGAAAGGAAAGCACAGGCAGTGGATCAAGAAGTGAGAGATTGAAGGTCGCAAAAAGCTATAAATCCTTACCTATCATAGATGCCAGGAATCTCATACTCCAGGGAAGAACTCATCCAATAGATGAACTGATAGATGAGGTAAAGAAGGGTCTGCTTGTGTATACGGTCCTGGGAGCGCACACTGCCAATCCAGCTTCAGGCGATTTTTCAGTTAATTCTTCTCTCCTATTCAAGATCGAAGATGGGGAGATAAAACATCCGATCAAATCAGCTATGATCAGTGGAAACATGCCGGACTGCTTGAAAAACCTGGTTGGTATGGGCAATGATTTCAAGAAACTCACAGGCGAGATAATGCCCATTAGCTTGATGATCCCAACCATTGGAGTTGAGAAGGTCACGGTTAGCGCATAATTTACACACAAAAAGCACAAAAATATATATGATTAATTCTTTTCCTTAAGCGATGAGGCGATTTGCAATTATATTTGCTGTATTAATAATGATCCTCATATTCATACCCATAACAGATGCGCAAGAGGTTAGAGACCCTGGCAAAGTGAACAAGTTGTTAAGTGATTTTGATACACCACAAATTATTCCTGGAAACAGTGGAATATTCAAGTTCACACTGAACAATCCATACGGCGAGAACATGACCTCTATTCATCTGAATATAAGCGTATATAAATATGCAACGATCGACACTTCTGCTGATGTGATAGACATAAAAAATCCTCCTATAATTCAACAGAGTATGAAACAGGAATTTTCTCGTTCAGTTCATAACCTATCTTCCAATGATAAATGCAATATAACATTCACCATATATACAAGGAAAGACACACCGCATGGTTCCTATTTCTCTCAAAGCACATATTTTGTGCGGTTCTGGTTAGAATTTAACTACTCAGGCGAAGAATATACAATGTTCTCCAGAGGATATTTCACCGATGAGCAGTGGGATTCCCTCACCAGCGATGAAGATGGTATTGGTGGGGTCAACCAAACTTATTTGAGAGAATTGGGATGCGATGGCATTATCCCTGATTCCTCTTTCGGAGTGAAAATCCCAATTCCAATGTGGCCGTTCTATCTGCTCGTTTCTTTGACCATTTTCTTTGCTTTCTTAGCATGTATGTTCTATTTGGAGGAAAATCCAGGCAAATATCCTTGGCTAGAAAAAAGATTTCAGCGTTTACAGGGAAAAATGAACCAATTCTTGCGCCTTTCCAAGCATGGATTGGATAAGACCATTAAAAGCGGAAATAAAAAGAAGTGATCTTTGAAAAGGTTTTTATATCGAAATTTTATATATGGGGCAATGAACGAATCCGCTGAAACACTGAGAAAGATCTTATTTGCATCCTCCATCCTATTGATAATGGCAGGACTTATCATGTATTTTGTTTGGGGCATATTGTACAATTCATGGAATATACTCCTTGTGGAGAACATGGGCGTATATGCCGTTACCATCATCCTGATCTGCTTTGGTATCGTTGGTGCATTTCTTTATTCAAAATGAATTCAATATGTTTTCGCTGCATATACCACTATATCAGTTTCTTTTCCACAGATCACACATTTTCCTTTAAAATCTTCCTTCGGTGCAAGAGGACCCAAGATATCTTTATCTGTTCTATTTTCAATTTCATGGGCACAATCTTCTTTCCCACACCATCCCAAACGGAGTATTTTTTCGCCAGTTAGATCGTTGATTATTCCTTCTTCTAATTTCCTGGCAGCTTCTTTTAGCAGATTCTCTTCGATCTTCTTAAGGTGATCAGCAACTTCCTTGATCAGATCAACTTTTAAAACCTTCTTCTTTTCTGAGGTATCCCTTCGCGACAGCGTGATCTCGCCTTCCCTCATCTCCTGCTCGCCAATCTCTATCCTCAACGGCACACCTTTAGACTCCCAATCATAATACTTGCTGCCTGGTCTTATGTCTCGGTCGTCTAAATGCACTCTAAAATTAGCATCTAATAATTCATTAAGAATGCTTTCAGCTTCAAGCAGGATCTCCTCTTTAACAGTTTTAGATAGAATAGGGACTATCACTACTTGATATGGTGCTATCTGGGGCGGTAATATTATACCTCGATCATCACCGTGAATGCCTATTACCGCACCAAGAAGACGTTCACTCATACCAAAGGTTGTCTGGTGTACATATTTATGCTCACCAGTTTCATCCTCATACATAATGTTATAGGGCTTTGAGAAATTATCTCTATATTGGTGGATGGAACCGAGTTGAAGGGTTTTACCTGTGGGCATGAGCGCGTCTATCCCGATCGTATAGAATGCGCCTGGAAATTTGTCCCACTCCGGCCTCTTACACAATAAAAAAGGCAGGCAGAGTTTCTTTGCAAATCGCTCCATTATCTCTAGATCTTCCTTTATTTGCCTTTCCGAATCTTCGAAGGCAGCATGGCATGTATGTGCTTCAAAAAAATGAATTTCTCTCACCCTAATAAAAGAACGGGTCTGTTTTGTTTCGTAGCGAAATGTATTCACGATCTGGTAGATCTTCATTGGCAGATCAGCATGTGACCTGATCCATAAGGAGAACATTGGATAGATAGCTGTTTCGCTCGTTGGTCTTAATAAGAGCTTAACATCTAAAAGATTATCACCAGCATGCGTTACCCAATACACCTGTTCATCGAAACCCTTTATATGTTCTGCTTCTTTGGCGAACTCATTCTCTGCAATAAGCAGTGGAAAATGGACCTCGCCATGTTCTGTAGCATCAAATTCACTTCTAATGTGCTCGTCTATTAATCTCATTACTTTCCAGCCGTACGTGGTCCAAACGTTCATTCCCTTTATTGGATAACGTTTATCGCTTAGATTTGCTTTGTCCACAGCCCAGGTGTACCACTCGCTGAAATTCTCCTTCTTCATTCTATCATCATTCGATTATAGGTATAGAAAAGAAGTTAATGAGAGTTTTGGTGAGGAATCTGCTTTTTATTTTGAATTAATTTATTTAAGAAAGAATAATCAATAATCCACTATACAAAAATGTATTATACCTAAAAGTATAAATATTTATATACCTATTAATAATTGGTAATATGGTGAATCCTTTCAAGTACGGGACGGTTGTGACTGGCGATGACTTCGTTGACCGTGAAAAGGAATTGGAAGAGCTGAAACATGAATTGCTCTCAGGAAAAAGTGTAATTCTGTATTCTCAGCGAAGATTGGGCAAGACATCCCTTCTGATGGAATTGTTTAAAAGATTTAGCAAGGATGTGGCTACCGTCTACATAGACATGTATGGTATACAATCAAGAGATGTCCTTGCGAGGGAGATCATCAGTGGTGTGATAGAATCAACCTACACGAAATTAGATAAGATAAGGGATGTGGTAAGAGAATTTTTAGTAACAATTAGGCCTAGAATCGTTTTAACACATGAGGGTGATATTGGAATTGAGATCGTATCTGGAAAAGAACTTACAGCTGAGAACATGAGAGAAGCATTTGATTTTGGAGAAAAGGTTGCACACAAAAGGAAAAAATTGATTGTAATGGTGTTCGATG
>JAUWGG010000087.1 GCA_030606525.1 Methanobacteriota archaeon
AGGTCTACACAGGCGTTTCCAATTGCGGATTCGGACAGTCCCTGCCCTATCCATCACTGAGTGATAATATGGAAAAAGAAATATATAAAAGTATCAGCTGGAGATGGGTGAAAGTACTGTTCGCTTTCATCCCACCTCTAAAGAGTGTGGGATTCCCCGCTCACATCTGTTAAAATTGAAGATAACCGATATTTAAAAAATATTTAATTCAGCTCACAATCTACTAAAATTCCTTTTCTCTCTTTCTTCTTTTGTTGCCCTTCTCTTCATCTTCTTTAAAACTTCTTCTTTCATTCTGCGCTCTTTTTCTTTGTTTGTTTCCTTCTTTTCCTTCTTTTCCTCTTTTGCTCTTTTTTCAGTTCTTCTCACCTCAATTCTTACGATCGGTCGATAGCAAATTGGGCATAGTTTTTCTTGCAGGCACAGTCTGCAGAGGTAAGCGCCGCATCTATCCCTTGCAACTGCTAAATTGTTGTGATGTTTGCATCTCTTATCTTCTATTTCTTCTAATTTTCCTACTCCTTCCACTTCTTCAATTTCTACTGCTTCTTCTTCCTCGACCTCATATCCTTCGATTTCTTCTCTTACTTCTTCTGGGATGGGTTCTTCAGCATGCTCGATATCTTCCACTACAGTAGGTAACTTCACCTCTTCCCCTTCGATCTTCTCCTCGATAAATGTTTCAAGCGCTGTTCTCAGTTTCTTAGCGTTGTATAACCCTATGTTCAACTCCTTGATTAGGTCTACTATATTCCACTTGTGTTTTGGAAGTGCCAATGCCTGGCGCAATAATCTTTCCAGTTCTTCATCGTCTCTTCTTATCTCAAATGTTTTTTCATTCACTTCTTCAATGTAAGCTAAAATCTTTCTATCCGTGGTTATGCTGTAATCAGGAAAGATATAGTGGATGTCGCTTAATCTCAATCCTCTTTTTAAGCGGTCTCTCTCGAAGCTCTCAATAATAACTTTAGCTGAAACTTTTTCATACTTCTGCATCTTTTCCTTGCTCAGAGCTTCAATATGGATTCCTTCTGGCGTATGTAGAAAATGCATGACTTTGTCTATAAAGGCGAAGGGAATATCACAGTCCTTAAATGCTTCCTCCTTTCTGATCGTTCTCCCTTTTTCATATTCAACATTCAATATACGCTTGCCATAATCCTCGATCCTGCTTTTTTCCAGTTCTTTTTCAGCTAATCTCGTTCCTTCCCTCGCCAAACCAAACTCTGGGTCTATCTTTAAAGCATGTTCAAAACACTTGATCGAATCTTCAAATCTTTTTAATTTGACCAGGGCTAAAGCCTTCCTATTCCATAAGAACTTGTTCTTCGGTGCTAATTCTATTGCTCTCTCATAGCTTTTGATCGCCTTGTCAAATTCACCTATCCTTTCTAATGAAAGAGCTTTGTGATGCCACAAGCCCTTATCGCTCTTATCTATCTGCAGCGCTCTATTATAATGCGCTATCGCTTTTTTATGTTTGTTCAATCTTGCCAATAAAAGGGCTTTGTTATACCAAACCTCTTTATCATTTCTATCGATTCTTAAGACCTTGTTGTAATGAGAGAGTGCTTCATCCATTCGATTCAATTCTTCTAGAACTTTTGCTTTACCGATCAGTATCTCCCTATCCTCCTCCCCCATTTCCAACACCATATTGAAACACTTGGAAGCTTCATCGTGTTTTCCCATGTCTAAAAGAACGAGACCTTTATTCTTAAGAGATGGGATGTGGTGAGCATCAATTTTTAATGCATCATTGAAACATTCCAAAGCTTCCTCAAAACGTTCTATTTTAAACAATGCTAAGCCTTTATTGCATAAATAATCCTTATTGTCGTGAGAAAGATGCAGGGCTTGATCGTAGCATTCTATCGCCTTACCATACATGCTTAACTTCGCTAAAGCAAGACCTTTGTCATTAATGACCTCGGCATCGCGAGGTGATAAATCGATCGCCTTTGAATAGCACTTAACGGCTTCATCGTAATATTCCATACTTGCCAGCAGATTACCCTTCTCATACCAAATTTTCTTATCAACGCGGTCGATCTTCAAAGCCTGATTATAGCAATTCAGCGCTTCTTTTCCATGTCCTAATCCTCTTAAGGATAATGCCTTATCACACCATGCCTCTTTGTTTTTGGAGTCTATCCCAATGATCTCGTCACAGCATTTTACTGCTTTTTTGTAATCCTTCATTTCGATAAGGGTCTTCTTTATCTTATTCTTGAGCTTTAAATCCTTAGGATCTAAAGCTAACGCCTTATTGTATGAATTGATCGCTTCCTCATATTGTTCCAGCATATAAAAACAAAATCCTCTGTCGCGCCAAGCACCTTTGTTCTTATTATCTAAATTTATGATGTCGTCACAACATCTGATCACTTCTTGATAGTTCTTCAGATGTTTAAGCGCATCCTTTTTCTTAGTTAACAAATCTAGATTCTTTGGCTCGATCGCCAGTACTTTGTTATATGAATTTATTGCCTCTTTGTACCTTCTTAATTTGGCCAAAACATCTCCCTTGTATAAATAAGCGAACTTATTTCGCGCATCAAGACTCAAGGTTTGATTAAGACAGGCTAATGCCTCCTCATATCTTTTCAATCGGCTTAGAACTAGAGCTTTGCTATACCACACATTGTTCAAGTTAGGTGCTAATTTGAGGGCATGGGTGTAGCAGTTCAATGCATCGTCGAATCTACTGCAACCTTCATCCGCTAAACCCTTGCTGTACCATATCTCCTCATCGTTTGGGTCTAACCTGAGAGCTTGAGTGAAACAAGCTACTGAATCCTCAAAACGCTTCAATTTCATTAAACACTGTGCTTTATTGTTCCATATGATCTTCTCCTCCGTTTCAAGCTTTAATGATCGATCAAAACAGTCATTTGCATTTCTAAGTTCATTCAGTTTATATAGTGAAACTCCTTTTTCATTCCATACGCTCCAATCATTTGGGTCAATTTGCAGGGCTAAGTCATGAGATATGACTGCCTCCTCATTCCTTCCAAGTTTCGCCAGTGCTTTGCCCTTGTACTTAAAAACATCCTTACTCTTTTCACCCAACTCAATGATCCTATCACAGCAATCGATCAGCTCTTCATCCTTACCCAGCTCCTTTAATGCTTCTTTCAGATCCATGAGGATATGCAGGTCATTAGGATTGATGAGTAATGCTCTATCGTAAACATTGATCGCTTCCTCATATCTCTTAAGATGCAAAAGTACTTTACCTTTGTCATAAAAAGCATCTCTATTTTGGTTATCCAGAGCGATGACCTTATCGCAACAATTTATCAATTCCTCTGTCTTTCCCAATTTCTTAAGGGACTCCTTTTTATCGATCAATATCGATATATTCACATCCTTTGGTTCTGTTTCTAAAGATCGGTTAAACCACCTTATCGCCTCATCGTGCCTTCCCAGGTCGGCTAGAGCCTTTCCCTTATCATAAAAGGCTTCTTTATTTTTTGCATCCAATCCTATAATCTTGTCACAACATACCAGTATCTCCTCAGCCTTACCTAATTTTTTCAATGATTCTTTTTTATTTATGATCACATCCTTGTCATTTGGATCAATCTTTAAGGCTTTGTTGAAGGATTTGATCGCTTCCTCATATTTACCCAATTCACTTAACACCTTTCCTTTTTCATTCAAAAGTGTTTTATCTTTTGAATCCAACCTCAATGCACGGTTGTAACATTCTATGACCTTTTTTTTCTTTCCCAATTTGTACAGCATCTTTCCCTTCATGTTCCACAGGAATTTATCTTTAGAGTCGATTTGCAACGCCCTATCAAAACAGGAAATGGACGCTTCGTAATTCCCCAGTAAATTTAAAGTTAAAGCCTTGTTGATCCAAATCTCCTTGTCTTCGGAATCGATCTGCAACGCCTTATCAAAACTCTTTATAGCTTCATCATATCTCTTCAACTTGTTTAACGCGATACCTCTTCTATTCCACACCTTCTTATTGTTTGGTTCAAGCATAGTTAACTTGTTGTGATATCTCAGATCTAGTGGGTCTATGTCCAAAACCTTGTAATAGCACTTTTTTCCTTCGTCTTCTTTACCCAATTTTATCAAGGCAGTACCTTTATTTCCCCATGATTTCTTGTTGTTTGGCTCTATTTTAAGGGCTTTATTGAAGTAATCTATCGCCTCCTTATATTCATTTGAAGCGATGAATATCCAACCCTTATGATTCAGAGCATTCGTATTCTCTGGGTTCAGTTTGATAGCGGTATTGAAACAATACGAAGCCTCCCCTCTTTTCCCCAACTCATAGAGAGAATAGCCTAATGTATCATACACACTAGAGAAATCTGTAACGTATTTAGAAATTATATCCTTATTCTCATCAAGATAATATTTTGCCTTTACAAAATGTTCAAAAGCCGCATCGTTTTTTTTATTCTTTGAGTATATCTTTCCTTTTTCTACGGTTTTCCATGCTTTACTCAATACTCTCTTTTCCTTATCCAACAGTGAATCTAAAATCTCCATAAATAACCCTCTTTTCAAATGTTTGCGCTTTCAGGATCTATACTAATGGTTTCCCCACTTTTCATATTTCCTACGAAATAGAAAGAGAGGTTGCATCCTATCCCACCACTACCTATCACCCTTATTGGTAATGCCGCATGACAATTTATAATCTTCGGTTTGGGAAGAAGGAAAATCATATTTTCATTAAGTGCAGGTTAAGAAATTTCTTTGAATCTAAAAGGATTGAAATATGCAGATTCCTGTATGACAAAATTGAAAATAGTGACTGACAATGCGAAAGTTTAATATAAGAAAGATATCATATCGATAAT
>JAUWGG010000148.1 GCA_030606525.1 Methanobacteriota archaeon
TGTTCTGGCTGCAAGCGCTTATTGTAGCAATCACACTTATAGCAGTTGCGGTAGTGATATTTCTTGGTAGCCAGACCTTTCATGAGACGAAAAAGATGGCTACAGAGCAGTTCAACCAGCAGCAGTTGATACTGGCTCGCTCGGCGGCAAGAGGTATCGAGACTTTTATAAAAAGTGTCGAAGATGACTTGCTAACACTGTCAGAAATTATGTCTGTACGGATGATGGGACCTGATATTTTGGAGAAGATGAGATATATGTATATCGGCTTCCCAATAAAAAGTTCTTCACGTCGGCTGGATAAAAGCGGTATCCTGCGCTTCATCTACCCCAACGAGGGCTGGCGTAAAGAGTTGATAGGTAGGGACTATAGTGAGGAGACTTATTTCATAGAGGCGAGAGAAACAGGGAAGTGTACCATCTCTGGGCTAATCACTAATGAGATAGGGGAAATGCGACTACGAGTGGCACATCCCTTGTTTATTGAGGATGAAAAGGGAACCAGAGAATTCAACGGTGTAATTGTTGCTTCTTTCGACATTGAGGAACTTAGCAGTGTTTACGTCTCTTCTATCGTATCGGGTAAGACCGGTTATGCCTGGCTATTGAACAAGGGGGGTATTTTTTTAGCACATCCTTTGGAAGAATTTGTCGGTATGAATGCTTTTGAAGTGCGTAAAGAGAAAAACTTGGACATCTCTTACGGAGCTATTGAGCAAATCCAGCGGAGAATGATGGGCGGAGAGGAAGGTATAGGTCGCTATATTTCTGGTTGGCACCGTGGCGAGAGGAGAGCGATTGAAAAACTGGTCGCATATACTCCCGTACATTTTAATGGTAAAACATGGTCCGTGGCTGTATGCGCACCGCTTAGCGAAGTGGAAAAAATTATTCGTATCAGTAAACGTTATGAAAAATATACAATAGGTTTTATAATACTGGCGCTGATAATAGGAGGGCTTTGTTTTTTTATAATCTCCTATCGCTGGTCGCATTCTTTAGAGCTGGAGGTGACAAACCGTACTAAAGAGTTGCGTGAAACTGGTGAGTATCTGAACAACCTTATCAGATATGCCAGCGCGCCCATCATTGTCTGGGGTCCGGATAAGCGAATTGTCATTTTCAACAGCGCTTTTGAAAGGATGAGCGGCTGGACTGAAGAAGAAATCCTGGGGCGGCGTCCGGAAGTGCTGTTTCCTGAAGACAGCCTGAAAGATTCTATACATAAGATTGAGATGTTTTCAAAGGGTAAATACTGGGAAAGCATAGATATACCGATATTACGCAAGGATGGTGAGATACGCTTCGGGTTGTGGAACTTTTCAAATATTTATGCAGAGGATGGCGAGACACTGATTGCGACTATTGCGCAGGGGCAGGATATCACCGAGCGTAAGCGGGCAGAAGAGGAGAAAAAGGCTATGCAAGCTCAACTTCTGCAGAGCCAGAAGCTGGAATCCATCGGCACACTAGCCAGCGGCGTGGCTCATGAGATTAACAACCCGCTTATGGGTATAATCAACTACGCAGAACTTATAAATAACCGTATCAAAGACGATTCCCTGAAAGAGTTCTCTGCAAGTATAATTGAAGAAGGCGATCGTATGGCAAAAATAGTGCGTAATCTTCTTTCCTTCGCTCGTCAGGATAAAGAGAGCCATAGTTCTGCCAACATCAAAGACATCATAGATGCTTCTATTTCGCTAGTTGGTGCAGTGTTGCGCAAGGATCAGATTACTCTTATACAGGACATCTCTAAAGACCTTCCCACGATAAAGTGCCGCAGTCAGCAGATAGAGCAGGTAATCATAAATCTTCTGACCAATGCGAGAGATGCCCTGAATGAACGCTATCCTTACTACGATGAGGATAAGATTGTTAAAATTAGTGTCAAGCCACTTGAGAAGGATGGTGTAGATTGGATAAGAACTACTGTAGAAGACCATGGCGTTGGGATGCAAGAGGACGTAATTGAACGCATATTTGATCCATTCTTCACAACAAAACCAGGAGATATAGGCACGGGACTAGGGCTTTCGGTCAGTTACGGACTAATAAAAGAGCATGGAGGAGAACTTTCGGTGGAGAGTGAGCCGGGGAAGTACACGCGGTTTCATATTGACTTAAAAGTGAATAATGGGTGGAAGATTGTCAATTGACAATTGAAAGTCTAATGTCTAATGTGGAATGCCTGTCCGACAGTAGGCGGGCGACAGGCAGGAGAAATCAAAAATCAAAAATCTGCAATCTTCAATCCAAAATCTAAAATTCTGATCGTGGAACGTGGAATGATTATTGCTGAATTCGGAATGCGGAATGTGGATGATTGACAATTGATTATTGAATATTGGCTATTCAAAATCGACAATAAAAAGTAGACAATAGACAATAAAAAACAAGGAATATAATGGCACGTATACTGATAGTTGATGATGAAAGAAGTGTTAGGGTTACACTTAGAAAATTTCTTGAAGAAGATCATCAAGAGGTTAACATAGCAGAAAATGCTGAGGAAGCGTTCCGGCTTATGGAAGAATATGACTTTGATGTGGTCTTAAGTGACATTATTTTGCCTCAAACTAACGGGATGAGACTTCTTAAGCAAATTCGTGAGATCTCAGCAGATATTCAAGTGATAATGATAACGGGTGAGCCCACGGTTGAAACTGCAGCAGAGGCGTTAAGGTCTGGTGCGTTTGATTATCTATCCAAACCAATATCGAAAGAAGCAGTTAAAAAGGTAGTAGCGAATGCTGCGGCTATAAAGGCACTTAAAGATGAAAACCAAGGATATCGGGAGTATCTGGAAGAGATTTTGGAAGAAAGAACGAAGGCTCTTATAGAAAGCGAGGAGAAATACAGGAGTTTTATAGAGAATATTAATGTTGGGATATTTAGAAATTCCAATGAGGGAAAAGGTAAATTCATCGAGGTAAATCCAGCGATTGTTAAAATGTTTGGCTGTAAGAATAAAGAGGAATTATTTAAAATAAATTTTGCTGATTTATGTCAAAATCCGGACATTTTAAAGAAGTTAAATGCCAAAATGTTGAGAGATGGATTTTTAAGAAGTGAGGAGATACAATTGAAGAGAAAGGATGGAACTCCCTTCACCGGTTCTCTATCTGGAGTAGTGGTAAAAGATGAAAAAGGAGATGTAAAATACTTTGATGGTATTATTGATGATGTTACAGA
>JAUWGG010000078.1 GCA_030606525.1 Methanobacteriota archaeon
GCATCCTTTTTAATGAATATCTTCTTTATCACTGCTACCCTCTGCTCTCTAACTATATCTGGTGTTTCCGTAAGATCGAGAAAAGGTCCTTCTTTGTGCTGCTCACCAGTCATCTCAGCTATCATCACTATCTCTGCCTGCGGTACCTTATGACCCTGAAGTTCGATTAAATCGGTCTGAGCTAAGGCATTCGCTATGCTCAATTCACTCTTTCCGAGTTCTGCTGACACAGCTGAAGCCAATAGAACAGGTATGGAGTTGCCAATGCAGATCGCGAACTCCTTATTCCCTCTTTTCAAGAACTCATCAAAATGCCTTGGAAGTATCCTCATTACGATTTCATTCTCGCTTATGACCATCATCCTGTGGTACGAAGCATTGAGGCCAAGTTCCTTATCGCTTGCGATGACAATAGCTGAAGCGATGTAGGGACCTCCATCAAGTGGATAATACGTTAATATGGGAATTTTTGTGAGGTTACCATCGCGCTCATCATAATCCTTTGCTTCTGTGATCCTGGGTTCTTTCGGGTTATCGATCGCATTCGTCAATTTGGTTATGATCTCGTCTTTCTTCACTTCCAGTCCAGTGGCAATTAGTTCCCTTGTAGAACAGATATTCGCTAAGACAGGCATCTCGAAGCCCTTAACATTCTCAAATAACAGTGGTTTACCATCAACCATCTTCATTATGGTAGCTATCTCGTACTTCACATCCACTTGCTTTTTGATTCTCACCAAGAGTCCTTTCTCATCCAAAACATCAACAAATTTCTTCAGATCCATATAATCACCCTATACTCGTTCTAAGAGCGCTAAATCCTTCTTTCTCAATCGCTTGCGCAACCCTCTCTTGTAACTCCTTACCAGGTGTCAATGCCACCATATTGCCTCCTAATCCCCCGCCTGTAAGTTTGGCTCCTAATGCACCTTCCTTTATAGCTAAATCAACTAAAAGGTCGAGTTCTTTACAAGAAACCTCGATATTTTGCAGCAGACGATGGTTCTCGTTCATTAAATTACCTATCAGCTCAAGATCAGCGCTTTCGATGGCGTTCTTAGCTTTATAACTTAAATTCTCTGCTTTTTTGAACAACTTATCATATTTATCTGGATATCTTTGCTTTCTTTCACGAACACCTGCAACTGCTGAGCTGGTATCAGTAACAAGCTCGGTATTTCCCATGACGATCTCAACGGGTTTCTTTAGAATTAATCTTTCGATAACATTCGGTTCTCCTCGTTTAAACCATACCAAACAACCAAATGTAGCGGCTGTATTATCGATACCAGATGGTGTGCCGTGATAGCCTTTTTCACCTTCGTAAGCTATCTCATTTATCCTTTCATCAGATAAATTTAGGTTAAAATAAGAGGACAAAGCTCTTGCGATCGCAACACATGAAGCAGCACTTGCACCAATACCACTTGCAGTTACTAGATCTCCCGCTAAAATAATTTTTATCGGTGTATTGGGGTCTATGTTCATAGCATTCAATATTCTATTCAAAGAATCCTTTTGCTGCTCGAATTTTTCTTTCTTGTATCTCGGCGTTTCTTGCCTATCATCTATCAGAGCAACTCCTTCTTCACTTGATTCAACCACTGCAGTAGTTTTTGCGCTTATCGCAGAAGCAATCGCTGGTATACCGTAAACAACGAAATGCTCGTTGAACAAGATAACCTTTCCAAAACCAATACCTTGCGCCATGATGACAACTCCAATTTTTCATTGGTATTTAGTTGTTTATTATATTAAAGTTGTGCTGTCGTTTGTCGGCGTTCGTCGAAAGCATGGCAATTAAAAAATAAATACTATGAGAACATTCGCTTACATCGGGATGAATATGAGTAAAACCTCGAGATTGAAAGGATTCTATAAACTGAGCATACCTGAGCGGTTGAAAGCTGTGAAAGAATTTGCAGCACTGAGTGATGAAGAGATGCAGACAATCGGGAACACCGGAGCCCTAGAAGCCGATCAAGTAGATAGGATGATAGAGAATGTAGTTGGAACCATGTCGTTACCTTTAGGCATTGCAGTTAATTTTCTCATTAATGGTAAGGACTATCTGATACCAATGGCAATTGAAGAACCTTCCGTTGTGGCAGCAGCATCGAACGCAGCTAAGATGGCACGTACAAAAGGAGGTTTTCATTCAAGCTCCACAGGACCGATCATGATCGGTCAGGTGCAGTTAACTGATGTGGACGATCCATACGGGGCGAAGATGACCATACTCGAAAATAAAGAAGAAATAATGAAAATTGCAAATGAGAAAGACCCCCTTCTTATCAAGCTCGGTGGGGGCATGAAGGATATTGCGGTGAGGGTCATTGATACTATCAAGGGGCCAATGGTCATAACTCATCTCATCGTCGATTGCAGAGATGCAGCTGGGATGAATGCTGTGAATACAATGGCTGAAGCTGTTGCCCCTTTCATCGAGAGGCGCACTGGTGGAAGAACCTGTTTAAGGATCATCTCCAACCTTGCTGTTCGCAGGTTAGCGCGAGTAAAAGCGATCTTTGGAAAAAAGGCAATAGGCGGTGAAGAGGTGGTAGATGGTATAATCGAGGCCTATGCCTTTGCCCTTGCAGATCCATATAGATGCGCTACACACAACAAAGGGGTAATGAACGGCATCGATGCAGTCGTAATTGCGACGGGAAATGATTTTAGAGCGATAGAATCGGGCGCACATTCCTATGCCGCCATAACTGGTCGATATAGACCACTAACGACATGGGAGAAGAATGGAGAAGGAAATTTGGTCGGTACGATAGAGATCCCAATGGCAGTGGGCTTGGTCGGTGGAGCTACGAAGGTCCATCCTACTGCAAGGGCAAATGTGAAATTGTTAGGGGTGAAGAGCGCTCAAGAATTGGGAGAGATCATCGCATCTGTTGGTCTAGCACAGAACTTCGCAGCTCTTAGAGCTTTAGCAACGGAAGGCATTCAAAGGGGGCATATGTCCTTACATGCACGAAACATAGCTGTAATGGCTGGTGCCAAAGGAGAGAAGATCGACAGGGTCGTTGAGATTTTAATTAAAGAAAAAAAAGTGAGGATAGATAGAGCAAAGGAGATAATGGAGGAGTTGGGAGGGAAGTAGTGATTGGTTTGGAAGGAATTCTATAATAACGTGTTATCTGAAACTGCTCACTATGAAAAGGTATCAATCAATAGAGAATGATAAAATGTCATGAGTCAATCTCAATTCGGAGGTTAGGAAATGAAAGTAATAGATTTGAAAGATGAGCATGAGCAATTATATTTCGTATGCTTAGAAGATTGGTCGAGAGAGATGAAAGAAGCAGGTGATCATAAAGAAATGTGGTACAAAGAAATGAAAGAGAAAGGTCTTAGGGTGAAGCTCGCAGTAGACGAGAATGAAAAGGTTGGAGGAATGATCGAGTATATGCCTATAGAATACGCATTTGCTGAAGGCGCAGACCTTTATTTCGTAAACTGCATTTGGGTACATGGGTACAAGAAAGGACGGGGAAATTTTCAAAAAAGAGGCATGGGAAAAGCCCTTTTGAAAGCAGCAGAAGAAGATGTAAAAACTCTAGGTGCAAAGGGAATAGTCGCTTGGGGGATCTCGCTACCTTTTTGGATGAAAGCCTCTTGGTTCAAGAAGCATGGATACAAAAAAGTAGATTCAGAGAAGGGAGTAATATTGTTGTGGAAGCCCTTTACAAAAGACGCGGTAGCACCGAAGTGGATAAAAAAGAAATATATACCTGAACTCACACCTGGGAAAGTCATAGTGACGACATTCCTAAATGGTCAATGTCCTGCAGGTAATATAGTGCATGAGCGTGCTAAGAGAGCTTCAGAGGAGTTTGGCGGCAGGGTAATATTCCATACGATCAATACAAGCGAAAAGGAAGCAATGCTTCAATATGGAGAAAAAGATGCTCTATACATAGATGAAAAAAAGATTACAACAGGTCCGCCACCTTCTTATGGGAAGATAAAGAAATTGATAGCAAAAAAAGTTAAAAAATTATAACAGTAAAATGCAAGTGATTGAACGATTGCCCCTCGTCCTTCAAAATATTAAGTGAAATTACAAGCCTGCTGAGAATAAAAAAGGATAATGGAGTGTATATTCAATATGTTTAACAGAATGAAACGGAATATTCCACTATTTGTGCTTCTATTGATTTCTCCTGCTATTGGAGAGCTGCTTTCAGGTTCTGCGCCTCCTTTAGAGTTTTTTAGCCCATTTGGATTCGTTCTTCTTGTAGGTCTTTATGGGATTGGTGTTCTTATCGTACGCGAACTATCTATTAAATGGAAGAAGGGCTGGGGAAGTATCCTGCTGCTTGGAGCAGCTTACGGTATCATTGAAGAGGGTCTCGCAGTGAAGAGTTTCTTTGATCCAAACTGGATGGACTTAGGTATTCTGGGAACTTATGGAAGATGGCTTGGTGTAAATTGGGTATGGAGTGTTTGTCTAACGATATTTCATACGGTTTACAGCATCGCTATTCCTATCCTCATTTTTAGCTTGCTCTTTCCAGCGCTAAAAAATAAAAGATTATTGGGAGAAAAATGTCTTATTGCAAGTTTCATCATCTTCTCCTTTGTGATTGTATTCATTTACCTTTTCCTAACACCATATAGACCAAACGATTTTCTTTATTTCATAACAATGATAATTGTTGCTGCGCTCGTTATAGCTGCATGGAAGGTTAAAACTGGTTATGTGAGTGCTAAAAATCCCATACCCCTTGTACGACCAAAATGGTTTCTTTTTGTTGGAGGGGCATTCGGGTTTCTATTTTTCTTTATAATGTACGCAATACCTCATCTTGTATCGATTCCTCTTATCCCTATGATCCTTGAAGGACTATTGTGCCTGGCGGTATTGCTGTTCATCATCAAATATTCTGGAAGTACTAAGAACTCTTCTCATAAATTAGCGTTTACAGGCGGTCTGTTATCTCCTTTAATATTTTTGGCATTCATTCATGAAATTAACGGAGTTTTTGGAATGTCGGTCGTTGCAATATTCTTTATTATATTCCTATTCTATGTTGGAAAGAGGACTTCCTGATATTTTTTACAAAAAAACAGATCTCATATAATATGCTCTACCACATCTTCCAATTCTCTATCACAATAATGGCATCTCAGTTTTAAAGGGCTTTTAGATTTTATTGTGAACATAGTTTCAACAGGTTCATTCAAATTCGTGATGCAGCTTGGGTTTGCGCATTTTACTATGCCTTTTATCACTTTTGGCAGTTGAACTTTGTGCTTTTCCGCAACTTCATAATTCCGAATGATGTTTATCGTGGCAGAAGGAGATATCAAAGAGATCTTATCCACTTCCTTTGGATCTAATTCTCTATCCTCAACTTTAACGATATCTTTCCATCCCGTTCCTTTGCTGGGAACGTGCATTGCCACGCTAACGGTTGAATCCACACCTTTCTCATCTATTCCAATGATCCTCAGAACCTTAAGCGCCATGCCGCTTGGGATATGGTCGATAACCGTTCCATTCTTAATTGGTTGAATCTTCAATTCCTTCATTCAACAGCCCCCAATACTAAACCTAAAAGAGCCATCCTTACTGGTACACCGTTGAAAGCCTGTTTGAAGTAAAGAGCATGAGTGGTAGAATCGACTTCGGGTAAAATCTCTTTTACTCTTGGCAGTGGATGCATTACAATCAGATCTTCTTTAGCTTCACTAAGCATCTTTATGTTTATTTGGTATGTACCAGCAACTTTCTTATATTCCTCTGGATCTGGAAAACG
>JAUWGG010000162.1 GCA_030606525.1 Methanobacteriota archaeon
ACCTAACGACTCTCCAGGTCCAAGTTCAGCAACACATTCAGGGGGGTGCGTTGACAAACCATTTTTGTATGACATAACAAGATGCCTTAACCAAACAGAATAACAAGATCGAGCAGAATTTATACCACCACCAGTTCCAATAAATTTCTGTCCATAGCTACCAAGTATATTATTCAAAACTGCCCACCCTACAGGTTTTAGTGATGCAGGAATGGCACGTAGTATTACTTTTTTCAACATACTAACTCCGATCTGTCAGATCATCTATCTATTCTAAAATTTCTTTATACCATGCCACAAACCTTTCCAATCCTTCTTCGATGCCAACGCTCGGTTCATAACCTATTAGCTCCTTCGCCAGCCCAACATCTGCAAGCGTATGCTTGGCATCTCCCCTCTGGGTCTCTGCATAACTTATCTCAGAGGAACTTCCGATAATCTCTTTCAGGTTTTTGGCAAGATCGTTGACACTTATCCGATCCCCACTCCCGATATTCATAACCGCACCATCTGCTCTGTTCGTATCCAATAACCTCATATTCATCGCTACAATGTCATCAATATAAGTAAAATCTCTTGTTTGGCTTCCATCTCCAAAAATTGTTATCGGCTCGTCATTCAGCATTTTTCCCGTGAAAATAGATATAGCAAGGTCTGGTCTCATTCTCGGTCCATAAACTGTAAAATATCGCAAAGATACCGTTGGAAGCCCATAAACCTCATAGAAAACCCTGCAGTAATGTTCTGCTGCTAATTTAGAAACACCATACGGCGAAACAGGTTGAGTAGGATGCATTTCATCAAACGGCAGATATTCCACCTTGCCATAAACCGACGAAGAAGATGCATTTATCACTCGTTCAACATCTGCTTCCAATGATACCTGCAAAACATTCATTGTTCCCAATACATTTACATTGTTTGGCTTGAATGGATTATCTACTGAGATTCTCACACCTGCCTGAGCCGCCTCGTGAAAGACATAATCCACATCTTTGTCGATCACGGTTCTTAAAAAATCGAGATCTGTAACATCACCATGAACAAAACGTGCCATTCCACTCTTTAAGGCGCAGTCTATGTTCTTCTTTTTTAATTCCAGTGAGTAATAGTCATCTAAATTGTCTATTATCTCGAGTTCGTGCCCATCTTCTACACAACTCTCCGCAATATGCGAGCCGATAAAACCCGCGCCGCCGGTTATTACTATTTTTGACATTACATCAACTCCTTCTTCATAAACCCCACTAACCATCCTTTTAACGCCTTTCCAACTTCTTCATCTTCCAAACCCAACTCAATGTTAGCCTTGAGCCAATCCTGCTTATTTCCAATATCGAATCTCCTTCCGTGATAGAGATATGCATAAACCTCTTTTCCATCCAGAACCATATTTCTCAATGCATCTGTGAGTTGAATCTCACCACCATAGCCACTTTTTAATTCTTTCAAATAATCAAAAACTTCTGAAGTTAGGATATATCTTCCGATGATTGCAAGATTTGAAACGGGCTCTTCTGGCTTTTCAAACATATCTTCTATCCTGTAAACACTATCTCTAATCTTCTCACCTTTGATAATTCCATGATCCTTTGCTCTTTCAATTGGCACCTCCTCTATCGCGATTACTGGAGCTCTAAATTCTTCAAATATACTCATCAAAATCCCGGTGCAATTCGGAATCGTTATGTTATCTCCAAGGAGTAATACAAAAGGGTCATCCTCAACGAAAGCCTCAGCATACCTAACTGCATCTCCCAACCCCTTCTGTTCTTTCTGTCTGATAAAGAATATATCCAAGTTTTCAAGAATCTCCTCGAGTTCATCTACATAATTATTCTCGTTACTTGCGTTGTATCTATCAAAATGATCCTCTATCGCCCTCTTCTGCTTCCCGGTTATAACTAAAATCTCTTTTATTCCAGAAGAATAAACTTCCTCAACAACGTATTGTATGACCGGCTTGTGAACGACCGGAAGCATCTCCTTTGGCTGCGCTTTAGTAATTGGTAAAAATCTCGTTCCCAAACCTGCCGCAGGGATTACTGCCTTTCTTATCATTGTCGCACTCCATATTTCTTCTTCATCTCTCCATTTATCTCCTTAACAGCTTTTAATAATTCTCAAAGCCAGTGCCAACGATTGTCCCAACCACTACACTGCATATTATGCGGATTTCCATTACTTTTGATAGATTAACTCATCATATAAATTAATCGTTCGTTTTACTGTATCTTCCCATGAGTAATTTCCAACTACTTTTTTCCTGCCATTCTCTCCTAATTTTTGTGACAATTCTCTGTCAGATATAACCCTTAAAATACCTTCTGCGAGTGCTTGCGAATCCCTTAATGAGACTAACAATCCACATCCTTTTACGACATCCACAAGCTGCGGCAGCTCTGTGCAGATCACTGGGACTCCACAAGCCATTGCCTCCAATATCGTTCTTGGTATACCTTCATTTAAACTTGGCAGCACAAAAATATCTGAATTTTGATATATTTCAGGTAGTTCGGAATTTGGAACGAACTCTTTGATAAATATGTTTTTACTTAAATTCAAATCTTGTATTTGTTGTTCGATATCCTCTTTTAAAGGTCCTTTTCCAATCATAAGAAGTTTTAAATCTGGATATTCCTTTTCTAAAATGCCAAATGCATCGATTAAATATTCAACGCCTTTTCCGGGCGTAAACCTGCCAATCCATAAAATTTGATTGCTATTTTTTTCTTTTTCGCATGGAATGAACATATTTGTATCAGTGCCATTATGAATAACAACGATCTTATCTGAATCAATACCCAGTTTTTCCAACATTGACTTCTCCTTTTCAGTATAACAAATTATCTTATCTGCGAATTTGAACGTCCATTTGGCAATTGTTGGGAGATACATCTTGTGTACCCACATCGGTACAGTTTGCGATATTAAACCATGA
>JAUWGG010000160.1 GCA_030606525.1 Methanobacteriota archaeon
ATCGCTGGAACAGATGTAAGCCGCGAAGTGAGCGACATGGTCCTTATTGATGATAATTTTACTACAATAGTTTCCGCAGTTGAGCATGGACGCGGTATCTATGAGAACATTAGAAAAGTTCTTGCATTCTTACTATCTGGAAATATTGCTGAGATTCTCATAGTATTTATTGCGATAATGATCGGTTTGCCGCTGCCGCTTGTGGCAATACAGATCCTGTGGATCAATCTGGTTACGGACGGTCTGCCTGCACTCGCCCTCTCTGTTGATCCTGTCAGTAAGGACGTAATGAGAAAAAAGCCGCGATCAAAGGACGAGGGCATACTGCGTGGTCTTCGTGCATGGTTGATCGATTACCCGATCATAGTACTCATAGGCACATTTGCTTTATTTTTGTGGGGTTTGCAAGACAGCATAATCAAAGCACAAACAATCGCTTTCACAACCATAATAATAATCGAGAAGTACCAAGCATTCAACTGCCGCTCCCTTGATAGACCAGTTGGTCGCAAGATATTTGCTAACAGATATCTTGTGTATGCAACAATTCTAACAATTGGACTGCATTTTGCCATTCTTTATATCCCATATCTCAATTCAATTTTCCATGTAACACCACTAAGCTTGATAGAATGGCTGGCGATTTTAGCAGTTGGTGCAGTTGGTTTTGCTTATCTTGAGGGTTACAAGTTCATAAAATATAGAAGGGAAGGCAATAGAATTCCGAATAAAAATAAAGCATAGAGATCATCATCCTTTGCTTCTAAAAAATTGCTTCAATTGATTATTTATATTATCGCTTGTGTTGAACTTAAAATCTTCTGGAAAGCATTTTGCGTATCGAGATTGCTTAAATCGTTCATCCATTAGAATTATTACGCCTTTATCTTCTTCGCTCCTTATACATCTTCCAGCTGCCTGCATTACTTTGTTGATCGCGGGGTAGATATAACTGTAATAGTAGCCCTTCTCAGCACTAAACTTTTTCATGTAATATTCCTTAAGTGCTTCTGTTTCGATCGATGGAGGACTCAAAGGTAAGCCGATAATGAACACAGCAGACAGCAGGTTATCCTCATAATCAATGCCTTCTGATAATGAGCCGCCCTGAACCCCCATCAATATTCCTCCTTCTCCTTTTTTCAAGCTCCTCAGTTATTCAATCAACCGTTCTTTTTCTTCTTTTCTTAATCCCTGTTTCTCGATCAACAATCTCTTCGTTAAATAAATATTATCAAGCCTTCCCAGCACCTCGTGCAACAATCCATATGACGGAAAGAACACTGCCACATTACCTTGGATATGTTTGGATGCCTCAGCAATGCGATTCGCATAAGCTTGGAACATCCTGAGTCCTCTTTTTTTATAGAGAGTGGTGAGATTATTCGTCATTAAAACTATTCTATTTTCCCGCGGGAATGGAGATCGATAGCTCTTTATTATCCTTCTACTCTCTTCGATAGCCAATAGATCAGCATACATTTCACCCGGGTAGAGTGTGCCGCTCATTAAAATTGAACTATGAGCCTGAGAAAAAACTTCTTCGCTCAGAATGGAGGGGTCAAGAAGCGTGTATGAGATCCTAGCTACATCCTTTTTGCTCACAGTGCGCACAACCCCTGTCTTGTGCTTTCTCCAACCATCTAGAAAAGCGGCAATATCGAGCAAACTCGTCGCCTCATTCTCTTTGAGCATCTTCTCGCCAGCTTTTGTCAGTGCTTCTATGAAGAAGTCGTAGTTCCACTTTTCCAGGCTTTCTTTGAGCGTATCCTCGATCCTTTTGATGAGTTCGTCTTTCTCTAATTTTTTTTCTTTATTATCTTCAACTTCATTAAAGATCGATTCGCAGATTGCTGCTAAATTGTGTAAATGACGTGCTATAGCAGCATTCTTCTTTTTTATCTCCTTCTCTGCCTTATTCAATTCGATCGAAGTTAAACTGGAGCTGAGGTAGCTGCGAATTCTATCTGGAAGATTGTGCGCTTCATCCACCACCAAAACGATATCGTTTAATTCCTTTCCTATTTTAGGGAGGATCACTTCCCTTATATCTGAGAAAATGTAACTGTAATCGCATACAATTATATTCGCATCATGCCCAGCATCGAGAGCTGTTTTATGGGGGCAGGTTCCATATACTTTACATAATTTAACCAACTGCTGAACATGCATTATCTTACCCTTGATTTTATTAACAACAGCTTCATTGTGATTCTTGAAATACTCACATGAACGAGTTTTTACCTTCAATCGGCAAAATTCATTGAAAGCTCCATAAACACTTCTAGTTGAGCTGAGAGGGCACATCGACTGTTTTGAGATGACATCCACAGCTACTATATCCGTTCCTTCTTCTTTGATCAGCTTTTCATTCATCGATCTTAAGGTCTCGATTGCGATATAATGCTGCGATTGTTTCGATGTGAGAAAGAATACGATCTTGTTGTTTTTCATTGCGTACTCAAGAGCAGCTGAAAGGGCAGCAGCAGTTTTACCGATTCCAGTGGGAGCATGCACAATGATGTGCTTCCCCTCATTAATGGCGCTTCTGGCATCTTCCAAGAACTCCTTTTGACCATCACGGATCTTTGGAAAAGGAAAAAGCGCAAGCTCGGCACTAACCCTTTTTTTGACAGTTTCTTTTTTGCTCTTTTTCTCTGATCCATTCGGAATGAAACCACATTTGGGACATATCAATATCTTCTCACCATTTACCTTCCGACGGCGCAGCAATGTCTTGCACTCCTCGCAGAAAATGCTCATTCAAACAGCGAATGTCTAATGGGTATACTATTCTTTTGGTGGGGTGAGTGAAGGTACTTTGAGGTTTATTGTAGGTGCTCGCTTGTTATCTGTTTGGTTGGGGTAGGGGTAAATGTGAGCAATTTCAAGCTGAAGTCCGAGGAATCCTGCACTGAGCCGCGCCCCTGTTCTCGGAGCGGGGTCTGGTGCAT
>JAUWGG010000206.1 GCA_030606525.1 Methanobacteriota archaeon
GATCTCCCATGGAAGTAGAAAAAGCAGAAAGAAACTGTTTGAGATTTGCAGCTCCTAAATTTTCGATCATCTCTTGAAAATAATTCAAAATATCCTCTCTCTCTTCTCTGTCATCAATTAATCGCTCAGCAAGGTGTGAAATTTTATCCATCAAGCAAAAATCTTCCCAATATTCATCTAAATTAAACCAGGATACAAGTTTACGGATTTGTTCCAGCTCATCAAGAACTCTTCTTCCAAATTTTGAAAAAAGCTCTGGTGAGCTTTCTATCAGGCACAATGCCACATAAAACCTTATTCCGTCTCGTCTTGCCAGATCGTATATGTCAGAGAGAGATTTTTCTCCGATTCCATTATTGCGTAACTGAAGTAAGGTTCTCCATGCAAGATGATCATCTAAATCTATAGATAGCTTTAAAATAGCGAATAGCTCTCGCCCTTTGTCAGTATCAAGTGGTGAATCTGATTTTACCGCTACTGGCACTTCCTGTACATCCAACGCATCCTTTAAAGGGTTTGAAAATGCTCCATACCTATCGCTTCTAATTAGAATCATGATTTTACCTGGTTCGTATCCCTGTCCGTATAGATAATGACAGAGTCTTGCAACGCCATTTGCCTCTTCCATTTGATTCTTAAAATACAGAATTCTAACTTCTCCCTCTTCCGCATCGTCCATTGGATTCAAAGGTTTTGGAATTCTTCTTGGATCCAAGTTCGCTACAAAACACGCCAGATCAATGATTTTTCTATCACAACGCCTGCAATAATCAAGCTCTAATAAAGTAGAGGGGACGTAATCTTCTGGAAACCTCCGAATCCCTTCCGGATCAGCACCCCTGAAGCCATAAATGCTCTGGTCGTCATCACCAGCACAGAACAGCTCTGCACCTCTTTCTGTAATCACTTTGATTAGCGCAAGGTCACACCGATTAAGATCCTGATATTCATCAACCAATAGGTGATTAATCGGTTCATCTATATGAAAATCCGGTTTTTGCTCTAAAGCTCGTTTCAGTTGATACACAAGTTCTGATCTCAAGGTATATCCAAACACTCCTCTATGCTCTTGCCATGCACCAAGGAACTGAGGGTCTGGATACCGCCTCTCCCAATCTTCTTCATCGGCTTTTAAACTCTGCCAATCAGATGAGAGGCGATTAAACTTATCTTCGACATCTTTTATCAAATTTAAACCAAGTATATCTTTAATATCTTCCTGTATTATCCAACGCTCTTCATAATCATCCGCGATTCGTAAAGGTAAAGGAAGTCTATCAACTATCTCTAAATTCTTCAAAAGCTGTCTGAGTGCAAAGGAATGCAATGTAGAAATATAAGGAATGTTTATTTCATATTCTGATAACTCCTTTGATATTTCTTGACGAAGATTGTGCGCTGCAGCACGGGTAAATGTCAAAACAACAATATTATGAGGGGCTATTCTTTTTTCGGTGATTAAACTACGCACACGCTTTGTTAGAGTTGTTGTTTTACCCGTACCGGGTCCAGCTAAAAGTCTTGCATGAGAGCCAACATGAGAAGCAGCGATATTTTGATCATCTCGACCTTGTGTCATTTTAATCTATCCTCCAAATAATTCATCAATAACATCGCTCATCCTTCCCCTCCACTACCTTCTCCCATTCATGCCCCTTCATCCTCTCAACCTCCCTCATCACCTTTCCATTCTTTTTAATCTTCTCCACAACCTCTTCTATCGTCTTCAACCTCGTCTCATCATCGCTTATTCCTTCAATATCAATCAAGTAAGGCTCAACAAATTCAAAAAGGTTCGTTCCAAGCTCTTCTTTAAAGTAGAGTTCATAAACAAGAGAATCAATTATCTCCTTATCAATGAATTCGATCAGTTCTTTCTTGCTTTCCCTTCTTTCTTCGGTGGCGTTGAGGAAAAGGAGATAGTTGGTGAAGATTGATACGACATCAATTGCTTTTTCATCAATCTCCTTAAAATTCGGGAGTGGAAAGTCCCTCACATGCTTGGGATATACATGAGAATATGAACCCTGGAGACTTCCAGTTGCATACACATTTCTGTAAAAGAAAGACATAAGTCTTGAGTTGAGAACGCCTAAAATAAATTCCGGC
>JAUWGG010000175.1 GCA_030606525.1 Methanobacteriota archaeon
GTATCCAAAATGTCCCTCGTTATCCTATCAAAACGCTCCAAGCCGCTCATTCCACACCTCATAATTCCTTCCTATATCCCCGTAGTTGCGAGCTTCATTTTCATTTCACCCCTTCAAAAACTCCGCAACCCAAACATCCACCTCATTCAAGCAAACCTTCCTTATCTCGCGCTTCGATTTATCAGGAACAATCTCATTAGTCAAAAGTTCAGCGTCTATACGCCTGATGATATCATCCAAATCCGCTATGAGGTTCTCATCAAAGCCTTCCGTGTATCCTTTTAGCAAGTTCAGTTGCCAAGAATATTCTGAAGCTTTATGGTCTTCATATGTCATGTCCTTTATCCGTTGAAGGAGTCTGAACGATTCAAGAATCTTAATTAAATCCTTTTTTCTGTATTTGGATTCCAATTGCCTCAAATCCGCACTTTCAACCCATGACATCTGTCTAACATCATATTCCAGTCTCCTAATTCGTTCTAATAGTTCTTTATCTTCAATTCCCTGTTTTGTGATGGCTTCAATGGTTATTGCCTGTGAGACTGTTACATGTGGAGAGAACTCAACCTTAGCTTCTTCGTTTCCTGAAGCTGTTATCGTTGGTGATATAGTTATACTTGGCAATAGTGCATCCTTTTCTGGGCTTTTACCCATTAAGCTAAATCCACACTTAGGGCAGAATTTTGCTTCTACTGGGATTTCCGATTTGCGGTTTTGGCAGTGCATTTTACCTCTTCCTTGCACAAAAAGGATAATTTTGACATACTTTGACTGTTTCTTTGGAGAATATACCTTTTTTGAATACCTTGGGAATAGCACAATTTTCGCAGATTTCTTTACCACATGATGAGCAGGTATATTCTGCTTTGCCGTTTTCACACACTTCGCACAGGGTATAAATATGTACTTCACAAGATGTTGGTTTTTCTGATTTGTATTTCTCCTCAGTTTTGTATTCCTTCTCAGTTAAAAACGGAAATCCACAAGTTTGACATTTCCAGAGATCATATAGCACTACATAGTTAGTCGTCCACCATATAGGAAGGTGACTAAATTTACGTATCTTTTTTCTAAATAATGATGATACTACTTGCTTACTATCAGTTCCACACATTGGACAAGTCGGATTGGCGGGAGAACATGCATATAACCTTCGTGATTCATCACCTTCCTTACACCATGAGTAAATAGGGGTTTTTCCTATGCCTTTTAACTCTAAATAAACATATTCTAAAAGACGTATATGAAGCACATTACGATACGATGAATACGATGTCTTGTCCTGTAATAAACTTAACTTTTCACAAGCCAGACATCTAAACATCTCATATTTAATCCAGACCCATTCGTCTTCTTGCTTTAAGACTTCATAGGATCCAGATTCAGAATTAAACGTATCATAACCGGATTCCCAACAACTTAAGGAATCCTGGGTGACCGTCTCAAGAGAGCCATAATTCCCACATTGTGGACAAAAGTAAGCATCTCCGTGCTCTACAAAATCATGAAAAACCGGTAATTTGCCAATTCCTTTTATCTCCGCATACCGTATTGGCTTTTTCTTCCACTTCAGAGCCACCCCACCTTCCGCCTTTGCAGAAACAGATATTTTCGGCGAAATTACCACCTTGTAACCACTCAAATCAGCCCCGCAATGCATACAAAACTTAACATCTTCTGGATTTTCCTCTCCACATTTCGGACAATACATTTTAACCTCCTACGCTCTCCCTTTACAAAGCCCCAAACATATCATTCCACTTCTCATTCTTCCTCATCATATCCTCTCCGTGTACATATTTTCATCTCAAAAACTCTGCACCCCAAATATCCATCCCATTTAAGCAAACTCTTCTTATCTCACTCTTGGATTTATCTGGAACAATCTCATCTGGTAAAAGTTCGACGTCTATACGCCTGAGGATATTGTCCAAATCATCTATGAAGCGCTTATCAAAACCTTCTGTGTATCCTTCTAGGAGGTTCAGTTGCTCTATATATTCTAAAGCTTTATGGTCTTTATTTGTCATTTCCTTTATTCTTTGAAGGATTCTAAACGATTCAAGAATTTTTATTAAATCTTCTTTTCCGTATTTCGCCTCTAACTGCCTTGAATCTCCACTTTCAACTGCTGGGGCAGACATTTGTGATACGTTCTCATATTGATATAAACAATCCAGTGATTGCTCTATATGACTTCTCAACCCGTGAAGTTCACTTTTCGCCTTTGCCTCCTTGTACATCTCTCTTGCCTTTGCATAATGGCGTAATGCTGCATCACGGTCCCCGCTGTGCGACAGAAAATCAGCAAGTAACGTCTCCTGATAACCATCCAGAACGCTTTCGAGTGCATCCAATTCCCTTACAATCCCGGCAGCACCTTGTTTCTCAAAATGTGGCTTGCTAATCGCAAGACAAGACCTGGCTTGGTTTATCTCTGATTGCAACAAGTGTAAGTCATCAATTTGCTTTTTATTTAGAAACAGATGCATTACCTGTGTGAGATGTGCCCAGCCCATACAGAAATTGCTGCTCGCAAAAAGACCTTCTCTCACCTCTCTCGAATCTGCATGGAGTCCTGCATCATGATACATCTTCGCAGCTTTGGCAAAACGCTGCTCCGCAGCGTGGTAATCTCCTTCATTGTATGACTCCGCTGCTTTCTTCTCAAGATACATTGCCATTT
>JAUWGG010000186.1 GCA_030606525.1 Methanobacteriota archaeon
GCTCAATGGTCTACTGGAAGATGGGGCGTATCTTTGGACTACTTAAGGAAGAGCGATGCAGTGGAGATAAAGATAGGTCAAGGAGCTAAACCTGGGATGGGAGGTCATCTTCTCGGTAAGAAAGTCACAGAGGACATTGCTAGGGTTCGCGGTCTACCAGTAGGCAGCGATGCTCTTTCACCCTGCAGATATTATGATGTTTTGGATGTTAAAGATTTAAAGAAACAGGTTGACATTCTTCGAGACATCACTGATTATAAAGTACCGATACTGATGAAGATAGGACCCAGCAGACCTTATAATGACACATATTTGGCTGCTGAGGCAGGTGTTGATGCCATCTCTGTGGATGGAATGGTTGGAGGAACCGGTTGCTCACCTGAGGCGGTAACACAAGGCACTGGGATACCAACAATCGCATGCATTCCTTCAGCTGTGAGGGCTTTAAAGGATTTGAGATTACATAAAAAAATCAAGCTCATAGCGTTGGGAGGGATACGCAACGGTTTAGATGTCGTGAAGGCGTTAGCGCTAGGAGCGGATGCTGTTGGGATAGGTGCAGCAGCGGAGATTGCCATGGGATGTAGGGCATGTATGGCGTGTCATAAAGGAACATGTGCATATGGTGTGGCAACCCAGGACCCAAAACTGCGTGAACGGTTAAAACCTGAGCTCGCAGGGCAGCGCCTTGCGAATTTCTTACATGCTACTGCAGAAGAGATAAAGATCTTGACCATGCTCAGCGGACATGATGACATACGACAGCTCTCCAAAGAAGATTTGAGGGCCTTAGACATTAACACTGCAGCAATGACAGGAATAAAGCTCGCTGGCTTTGATAATTACTTTCCAAAAGATTGGAAAAAATTTGAGTGAGGGGTAGAGATGCCGGAAGAAGAGAAAGTAAACGAAGGCTCCAGAAGATTATATTCTGTAAAGTTCATTGAAAGGATAATGTGCGTTGAAAGACATCAACGAACAAAGGTTGACTTTTTAGATAAAGACACTCCTGCATGTGAATGGGGACAGAAAAGAAAGAAAGCGACCACATGTGGTGAATGCGCCTTCGGTGTGAAAATAGCAGAACCGACAGCGAAATACGACTTTAATGAGGGTATTAAAGAAATTACAGCAAACAAAGGAGTGTGTCCTATGAAAAATGAGAAGGAAAATGAATCGACAGAAATAATGTTTGCTTAATAAGACATAATTCATCTTTCGCACACCAAAAAAGCAATAACTCATTAAAGACATACACGCTCGGTGATTTAGTGCCTGTTTGCCCATTGGAATTTCGTTATGGTCGAGAAGTAATGAAGAAGATATTTAATGAAGAGAATAGATTGCAAAAGCTGCTTGATGTTGAAGCCGCTTTGGCGAGAGCCCATGCCAAAGTAGGAAATATTTCTGAGGAATATGCCAAGATAATAACTAAAAATGCAAATACTGAAAAAGTGAAGATCGAGCGCGTCAAACAAATTGAGAAAGAGATAAGACACGATATTATGGCTGTTGTTAAAGCCATGGCTGAGGTAAGCGGCGAAGCAGGTAAATATGTTCACCTGGGAGCTACATCCAGTGATATCGTGGATACTGCTACTGCGCTTCAATTAAAAGAAGCTGCTGTCATTTTAAAAGAAGATTTGATAAAGCTTAGAGAGAATTTTGTATCACTGGCGAAGAAACATGAAGATACGGTCATGATGGGAAGAACGCATGGACAATCTGCCGTTCCCATGACCTTCGGATTAAAGATGGCTGTTTATGGATTGGAAGTGCACAGACATCTGAAAAGGTTAAATGAATGTGAAAAGCGCATTTTAGTTGGAAAGATGAGTGGCGCTGTTGGCACTGGTGCTGGTTTCGGTCCTCATGCATTGAAAATACAAAAAAATGTGATGGAAGATTTGGGATTAGGAGTAGAGGAAGCTTCAACGCAGATTGTTGGCAGAGATAGATATGCTGAGTTCGTTTGCTTGTTGGCAAATATAGCATCATCGATAGAGAGATTTGCCACAGAAGTCAGGAATCTTCAGAGGAGTGAGATAGATGAGGTTGCTGAGGCATTTGATACAAAAAAATGGGTTGGAAGTTCTACGATGGCACATAAGAAGAATCCGATTAATTGTGAGAACGTTTGCGGATTGGCAAGGATTATAAGAAGTTTTGTGACCCCGACTCTAGAAAACATGATCTTGTGGCACGAGCGAGATCTGACGAATTCTTCTGCAGAGCGCTTTATCATTCCACATATCTGCATCCTGACAGATGATATCCTGATCAAGATAACAAATGTTTTTGATAATCTTGAAGTGAACAAGAAAAAAATGAGAGAGAATATCGAGGGCACCAAAGGCGCGATCATGGCTGAACCTATTATGATTGCTTTGACTAGAAAAGGTATTGGTCGGCAGGAAGCGCATGAGATT
>JAUWGG010000144.1 GCA_030606525.1 Methanobacteriota archaeon
GGTTACTACAGGCACGAAAGAAGTTATTCAAGATGCTTTAGACAGGTGCCATTGCCAACTGAGGTCGTACCTGATAAAGCAGATGCTACTTTAAAGGAAGGAATTCTGCACATAAAGATCCCGAAGAAAAAACCTACGCCAAAAGCAAAGGGATATACTATAAAAATAAAATAAATCCTTTCAATCTTTCTTCTTTTTTGAGAATGAATTAGGAGGACTTATGAAATGATCTAATACGAAAAACAGGAGGTATGAAATGGTAGTAAAAACATGGAAGAGCGATGAATTGGGTGTAACGATAGAGATAGACTATGATAAATGTGAAGGGTACGCAGAATGTGTCTCGGTCTGTCCTAGCGATGTATTTGAAGTTGTGGACGGGAAGGCGACAGCCCCCAACATAGATGATTGCATTGAGTGCTGTGCCTGTGTTGAGGCTTGCCCTGCAAACGCAATAAAGCACAGTTCTTGCGATTAGAAAATAAGAAAATGAAAAGGACATGGTTAAAAGAAGAGTAAGGAGGTAGAAAATGACAGAAGTTGGAGAGATCTATGTATGCGAAATATGCGGTAACAAAGTGAAAGTACTAGAATCAGGAGCAGGGACCTTGGTCTGCTGCGGTGAAGACATGGTTTTAGTAGAGTGAAAAACTTGTAGACATTAAGATATAGAAAAAGCAGTAAAAATTATGTTAGGAGGTAATAATATGGAAGAGGTAATACGAGAAGAGAGTGTTAGATTGCCAAGATTAGGTGAAAAGGCACCGGAGTTTGAGGCTGTAACAACACAGGGAAAGCTAAAGCTATCAGATTTCAAAGGAAGCTGGCTCATATTGTTTTCACATCCGGCAGACTTCACGCCTGTGTGTACGACAGAGTTCATAGGGTTTGCAGAAATTTACGATGAGCTGCAGAAGCGCAACGTACATCTTATGGGATTGAGCATAGACAGCGTTTACTCCCACATTTCCTGGGTCAGGAATATAGAGGAAAAGTTTGGTATAAAGATACCATTCCCTGTCATCGCTGATTTAAATAAGGAAGTAGCAAAACTCTACGGTATGATCATGCCCGGGGAGAGTAAAACGGAAACATCAAGATGTGTTTTCTTGATCGATCCAGAAGGGATCTTGAGGGCAATGATCTATTATCCTTTGACCACAGGTAGGAATATGGATGAGATATTGAGAATAATAGATGCCTTGCAAACAACGGATAAGCATCATGTGGCAACTCCAGCAAATTGGCGACCTGGTGACAAGGTTATAGTACCGCCGCCAGCGACCCAGGAAGCTGCCGAGGAAAGGCTCAAACAGGGATTTGAGTGTAAGGATTGGTACTTCTGCAAGAAGAAAATGGAAGGATGATAAATTGGCATGTGTTAGCCCAAATGGAAAACCAACTGAATCAGGTAAGAAGATGCTTAAAGCAGCTTTGGAGCTTAGAACACCAGAAGAAATAGCAAGCGCTGCTGCTCTTCCCCTTTTCAGAGTGAGAAGTGGAATACGAGATTTAATCGAAGCGGGTTATTTAAAAGAAGCTCAAGGAAAATTTATTATAACAGATGCAGGGTTAAAAGCTCTTAAAGAATGATGGAAGAAATTAGGTGAAAATGTAGTATTAGGTTGTGATGGAGGTGAAGAAATGATAAAAGAAAAAGTTCAAAATGAATTGAACAAGCAGATCAATGCCGAGATTTATTCGTCGTACTTGTATCTTTCGATGTCTGCTTATTTCGAGTCGACAAGCATGGCAGGTTTTGCTAATTGGATGCGAGTACAGGCAAAGGAAGAACTTGCGCATGCGATGAAGTTCTATGACTACATTAAAGAACGAGGTGGTCGGATTCTGCTTCATTCGATCGATGCGCCACCAAAAGAATGGAGCTCCGCTTTAGCTGCATTCAAAGATGTGTACAAACATGAGCAGAAAGTCACTGCTATGATCAATGAATTGGTGGATTTAGCCATCGAAGAAAAGGACCATGCCACGAACAACTTCCTGCAATGGTTCGTAACCGAGCAGGTGGAGGAAGAGGCATCAGCTGATGAGATAGTTCAAAAATTAAAGATAGTGGGGAGTACAGGCAGCGGGTTATTGATGCTCGATCGTGAACTTGCCCAGCGTGTGTTCACTCCCGAATCGACCATTGAGTAGAAAAAGAAGGTGAAGAAGATGGATTTGAGCAAGTATAGTAAGATGGATCTGTTCCTATCTGCATTGAAAAGCGAGATCGACAGTAGAGAGGTATATTTGAAGTTGGCAAATGGTGTAAAAAACGCTTTCCTCAAGGACAAGTTGAAATTCCTTGCTTCTGAAGAGGAAAAACACAGGATCTTACTGGAGGAAGGTTTCAGGGATAATTTTCCTGATATAGATATCATAATTCCAGAAAGGACACCAGTGCCATTGCCCGAGATAAGGATACCTGAGGAGAATGTGCTTGTGAGCGAGGTTTTAGAGAGCGCCATGGAAGCAGAGAAGGCAGCATATGACTTCTACAATTCGTTCGCAGATCGGTTCGAAGCAAATTCAGATATGAAAAAAACACTGCAGTACCTTGCTATCATGGAGATGGGTCACTACAAACTCCTTGAAATGGAAAAGGAGAACATGATGAGATTTGAATCATATGATCAATACTGGCCCATGATGCATGTAGGACCTTGAAAAACAAGAATGATGTGTTGATAAATGAGTTCAACCAAAACTTTGGAACTTTCAAATGCTCTATTGGCAATAGGTTTGGAGCACGAGGAAGCCCATGGCTCAATGGTTTTGACCCTGGGGGACACTCGAATAAGGTTGAACAAATACATATCATCTTGACCTACTCTCCCCCCTAAAGAGGAGAGATTCTTCATAGTCCTGGGCTTATGCCCAACACTAAAGGGTGTGCCATCACCCGGTTACTGACCCCTCGATCAAGAACTTCTGTTTTGATAGACGAGCCCTATGTTCTCCACTTCTTCAAAGCATGACCCAAATTGCCTGGGTTTTACGGTGGGTCACCAACCTCATACCCATATCAGTTCCAAGAGTTCCAGATATCATCTGTTTTCTTAGAACCTCATCAGAACTGACATTAATATCAGCACATATAACCCTTTAGAGGAGAGATGACTGAAAGTACTCTTATTTCATGCATTCATCCCCGCCCTGAAGGGCGAGGCTTTCTGCCTATATTCTTTGTAATAGGCAATCTAACGAATGAAATGAAAATATCAGCAGAATCAAAACAAAGAATATAAA
>JAUWGG010000038.1 GCA_030606525.1 Methanobacteriota archaeon
TTTATATTCTGAAGATGCTTGTTTTATCTCTAGTATTTGGTTTATCTGTCTATAGCAAGATATTCCTTTCTTATTATTTTTATATGCTAAAATCCGTTGTTCTAATCCAGCGTTATACAATTTTCTGCACAAAAATAGGGTCTTATGCAATTTCCTTTCTTGTTCTTTGTTTGGATATAGTCTATATTTGAATGTGTGTTTCATATTGTCCAACCCATATATTATTTTCAAAGCATATATAGCGTTAGGGGAGAGGTCGGTGAAAATACTGTTCGCCCTCATCCCACCTCCAAAGAGTGTGGGTTTTCTCGCTCACATTTTGATAAGAAAGGTAAAAAAATCGCAGTAAATACATTATACTTAAAAAACAATACCCCCTCTTAGTACGAAGGTAACAATAAAAATGAGGATTTATTATGGGTGAGGCTGTTAAGATTGGTATAACTGGATTACCGCGTGCAGGAAAAACCCAAGCTTTGATCAGAGTAATCGAAATGCTGGAAGAAGAAGGCCAGATCGTTGGCGGGATGATCACAGAATCGATCATTGAGGATAACAGAAGAGTGGGATTTTGGGTAATGGATTGGGCAACAAAAGAAAAAAAGATTTTTGCTCATATTGACTTTAAATCAAAAATAATGGTTGGGAGATATGGAATAGACCTCGATGTTTTAGAGGAGATAGGTGTTAGAGCTTTAGAACATGCTATAGAAGAGGCTGAGATCATCGTAATAGATGAAGTTGGAAAGATGGAGGTTGAAAGTGAAAGATTCGCAGATGTGGTTAATAGGGCTTTAGAGATCGACAAACCTCTTATCATAACACTTCACAAGAAATCTCGAAACCCACTTCTCCAAGATATAAGAAGAAGGGATGATGTTAGAATTTTAGAAGTGACACCTATAAACCGCAATTTATTGCCTTATAAGATCATTAAATTATTGAGAGGAGAAATGTTGTGAGCTTTAACTTCTCAACACAACGAATTTTAGAAGGAACAACAAATGTTTGGGTGCCAAAAGTTCTATCGACAAAAGGTCCAAAAACAAAAAAAGTGGATGTTTTCTACAACCCGACAATGGAATTTAATAGGGACGTGTCTGTAATATTTCTTAAGCGTTTTATAAAAAAAGAGCAAAAGAGTATCTTGGATGGACTAGCTGCAACTGGCATACGCGGTATAAGGTTTGCAAATGAGGTCGATGGAGATCTTTCTGTAACCATAAACGATGCCAATCCTATTGCCTTTAAATTGATAAAAAGGAATATCAGAGCGAACAATTTAGAAAATGTAATCGCCTCTAACAAAAAATTGAATGCCTTGCTTGCCGAGCGGTGGTACGACTACATAGACATCGATCCATTCGGTTCGCCTGTTCCTTTTTTGAGTACTGCCATGCAATCTGTTAAAAATAATGGGATTATAGCAATAACTGCTACCGACACAGCTCCATTGTGCGGTACATACCCAAAAGCATGCAGAAGGAGGTATCAGGCTGTACCATTAAAAACGAATTATTGTCATGAAATAGGTTTAAGGATTCTGATAGGATATGTAGCCAAGGAAGCAGCAAAATACGATTTAGCAGTAAAACCTTTATTGAGTCATTACACTGACCATTATTTTAGAACATATGTAAGAATAGAAAAAGGTGCGAAAAAGACAGACAAATGTCTTGAGAAAGTAGGTTTCGTGGTGCATAAAGAAAATGGTTTTAGGGAAGTGATCAAGGAAATAAAAGAAGAGGATCTTACAGCTGGACCATTGTGGATTGGCTCATTGTTCGATGAAAAATTCTTAAAAAACCTAAAGATCGATATCTCATTGGGGACAAAAAGGAGATTAGAAAGAATGCTCGAAGTTTGGAAAGAGGAAGCGTCAGCCCCTCCCTTATACTACTCATCAGATGAAATTGCAAAGGCGCTTAAGTTAAGCCCACCACCATTGCAAATCATAATTCAAAAATTGAGGGATGAGGGGTATAAAGCCACAAGGACACATTTCGCGCCAGCTGCTTTCAAGACAGATGCGGATATCGAATCGATAAAAGAGGTTTTTAAAATAACTTTGAATTTAACATCCACATTCTCCCTTCCTTTCCAAAGTTGACCCTTCTTCCACAAAATAGTCCCATTCTTGGTTGTTAAAAACAGAATTCTCAATTGCGATCACTTCGGAATACCCTGCATTTTCTGGAGCAAGAGGAGAAACATCTCTATTGAAGGAAGATTCCTGAAATTTTGTGAGGGAAATGCCGATAGTATTTTTAGATATTAGGTTAGCTTCAAGCGTTATATTTCGGCAGTTCTTGATATCCACACCATTCCCTGAGTTATTAACGATTACATTGTTTTTCACAATTACTTTGCTGCAATCTTCCAATTTGATTCCATGCTTCCATCCTGGACAGTATGCCTCGGGTTGATGCTCATGGGCTGGGTAAATGCTTATTGGCTGCCCTTCATCATCGAGTATGTCTTCAGTTAAAAGCCCGTTGGTATCGATGTAATTGTTATCGATGATGATATTTGCATTCCAGCTGTTGTATTCAACATTTATACCTGCATGACCTGTACCCGTAATTCTGTTGTTATAAACCCTATTTGCTCTTTCAGAGTCTCTGAAATCCTCAAAATTGATCGCATCTTCGATGTTCCTATCTAGGGTGTTGTTGTAAATATCAACCCATACATCAGGATCCCCTTCACGATTCAAAATTAAAATTGCATGAGGGTAATTGTGCTTGAACGAATTGTTGTGGATCTTTGCACCCCCTGTACTGTCAAGAAGGAGAGAGTTGTGCTGATCATTCGCATTGAAGGTATTGTTACTAATCTCTATATTCCCCCCTCCGATAACAGTAATGCCTATAGAGTTGTTCTCTATCTCATTGTGATCAATAAGCAGGTTCTCGCAGCCGTAAGCGCCAATGACAGCGCTCTCATGAACATAATAATCTCTTATGATATTATTTGAGATCTCAATATTTCTGGAACCTTCATATATACAGATCTTCGAGTTAATGAATTTACAATTAGAGATCTTCATTCCATCTATTCCATAAATCTCGAGTGTGCAGTTCTCAAACAAACTGGCATTGATATCTTCAGAAACATTGATCTTCTCGTTCTCATGCCTTTCGATCAATTCAGGCAGTACAACGGGGTTCGGGAGAGAAAGACATGGCGGAGGGGGAATAATTTCTTTTTCTACAACAGGTGTTTGAAAATATCCATTTAATAAAAGACCAAGAGTTAAAACGACTGCAATTATCACGCCAATAATAAAGATCTTTATTTTCATCTCAATGGTCATTATCGAACATCCTATAAAAATACTTTTCACTTAATGCAGCGCAAAGTGAATTTTCCAGCAATTCTTTATACTTAACAATCCTCTTACAGCAATCTCTTTTCCCCTTCTATCTTCTTTATATCGGTGATGTCTTGCGTTACTTCTAAACATCCTAGATAATCTCCATTTTTGTCATGGAGCGCAAAGTATCGAATGTAAATTAGGCGTTCATTAAGCGGAATCCAAAACTCAGCCTTCGTTTTACGATCGTTTTTAAAATCATTCAATATCTGTTCAACTATGTGCACGCTCTTTTGTGGATGACACTGCTGAACTTTCCTGCCAATTATAGCTTTTGTTCTTGGAAAAATCCTATCTTTAGAATCGCTGAAGTATCTAACTGTATCTTCTTTATCAACGAAAGTGATGTCCACTGGCAGTGTGTTAAGAACTGCTTTAAGCTCTTCTTTTAACAATTCTCCAGTTTCAAATAGAATTTTATCTCCTATCTCAACCTCTGTAATATCCATTTTTATTTCAGCAGCAACATCTTTTGCATGTTCAGGTGTAAAGCAACAGTAACCAAGTTCATCGAATTGTTTTCTTACCTCTTTCCATTCATTTTCTGTCACGACCTCTAAGGCAGAGGGAAAAAGGATGTTATTTTCCTTGTAGAAATGACTGGAAAGCATTTCAGCTAACGATATCGATGCTTCCTCCAGTTGTTCTTGAAAATCTTCAAAGGTCATGCTTGCGCGCATGTCTATGAGTCTGTAGAGATTTTTCTTTATTTCTCTTATCTTGTCGTGTTCTGTCCACATAATCGCTGGGGGTTGTGTAATTCCATGTTTCTCAAGATAAGGAAAAAGAACATTTTCTTCTCGCACATAATGGCTTTCTGAGTCTTTCAGATGTTTTTCAATATGTTTGATCTGTTCGATTTCTCTGGCAACAGAATCAAAATCTTTTGCTTCTTTTATCCTATGCGCAATATTTTTCAGTGTATCAGCAAACTGCAGGAGTATTTTGTGCTCTTCCATAAGGGTATGAATTGGATGCCCTGATGGCATCGAGGTTTTCTCTCTCTCAACTGCTTCTCTGAATACCAAAAGGTGAACATCACAGAGCTTCTGCATCTCTTCCCTCGGCATACCTTCTCTTATCAGTTCCTCTTCTATCTGTGATATCTCAACTGGTGTGATATCTTTTAAAACCTCTTTGAATTCTTCTTTTACCTCTTCTGGATTTGCACCTTCATGCAATTTCTTTATTATCTCCTTTAAACTTTCCTTCTTATCTTCTTTATCAAACGATTCGCTCATGTTTTTCCCTCCTTTTTATTTTAATTATTTTCTCATAGACTATACGAAGTTTGCTGAGGCGTCGAACTCAATGATCAAGCACTCAAGATCTGCTTAATGTCTTCTTTCGGATCACCTATTATTTTCAGATCATATTTTTCTTTCAGCACCTTCAGAATGTCGTCATTTACCCAGGCAGGGGTGATGGGTCCTAGATATATACCCTTTATTCCAAGTGCAAGCAGACTCCAGAGGATAGCTACGGCTTTCTGCTCCATCCAACTCAGAATTAAGGTAAGTGGCAATTCATTTATACCTCCACCAAATACATCAGCAAGAGCTTCAGCGATTTCTATTGCAACTATCGAGTCATTGCACTGCCCCAGATCGATCAGTCTCGGTATACCTTCAATATCACCAAGATCTAGGTCGTTGATCCTGAACTTACCGCAAGCAAGAGTTAATACGATCGTATCTTTCGGTAGCAGTTGAACGAACTCACGATAGTACTGAGCTTTTTTAAGCGGTGAATCACATCCTCCTACAAGGAAGAAATGGCGGATTTTACCTGTTTCGACGAGATGCTTGATCTTATCTTTTAAAGATAGAATAACAGACTTGGAGAAGCCTGTGGTCAATACAACTTCTCCTGGTTCCTCATCAAGTTCAGGCAGAGATTTTGCCTTTTCTATCACGGGTGTGTAGTCATATCCAGAAATGTGCTGCACACCTGGTAATCTCGTTGGTCCATTGGTAAACATTCTGTCTTTATACTCCTCTCTAGGGATCAAAACACAGTTCGAGCTCCCAAGTATAGCTACAGGATATTTTGAGAATAGTTGTTTCTGATCAAACCATGCTTGTCCGAAATTGCCAGCCAAGTGCTTATATTTCTTCAGACCTGGATAACCGTGGGCAGGCAGCAGCTCCGAATGGGTGTAAACATTTATGCCAGTTCCCTCAGTTTGTTCGAGCAGTGCCCCAAGTGCCTTAAGACCATGACCTGTAGCGATGATCCCATGTCCCTTGCGCGTTCCAGTTCGCACTTCAGTAGGTTCTGGTTCTCCATAGGTTTCTATGTGAGCCTTTTTGAGAAGTCTCATCGTCCTCACGTTCATCTCCCCAGCTTCAATAGCCAGCTTGATAAAGTCCTCTGCATCAAAGTTGACATTGGTGAACGTGGCGTAAAAAGCCCGTTCTATGAATGCATTCACCTCAGTATCAGTATATCCAAGCTCCCTTGCGTGGTACAGATAGGCAGCCATCCCTTTAACAGTAAGCAGCAGATTATCCTGTAAACGGGCAACTGTAGCTTCCTTTCCGCATACTCCCTTTACTGTGCAACCTGTCCCCCTTGCGGTCTGAGAACATTGGTAGCAAAACATATCCAATTTTTCTTTCCCAATCATTTTTTTAAACCTCCTAATAGTTTTTGGATGCGCTCAGCATTTTCGCTGCCGCTATTAGTAATTCTCCTCCAATAGTTCAAAATGTGCTCTTGGATGTGCACACGCAGGGCATTTTTCCGGCGCTTCACTACCTTCATGGACATATCCACAGTTCCTGCATTTCCATCTTTTAATTTTCTCTCGTTTAAAAACTCTGTCCTTCTCTATGTTCTCAAGTAGAGCAAGATACCGTTTCTCATGCTGTTTCTCAGCAACCGCTATTGCTCTGAACACTGCTGCTATCTCATCGAAACCTTCTTCTTCAGCTGTTACAGCAAACTCAGGATACATCTTCGTATGTTCGTAGTTCTCACCTGCAGCAGATGCTTTGAGGTTTTCCTTTGTCTTGCCGATTACACCCGCAGGGAAAGCAGCTGCTATTTCCACCTCTCCTCCTTCCAAGAACTTGAATAACCTCTTTGCATGCTCCTTCTCGTTATCTGCAGTTTCCAGAAATATGCCTCTTATTTGCTCGTAACCCTCCTTCTTTGCCTGTGAAGCAAAGTAGCTATAGCGGTTCCTAGCTTGCGATTCTCCTGCAAAGGCTGTCAGGAGATTTTTTTCCGTTCTTGTTCCTTTTAAACTTTTCATTTTTTACCCCCCTCATTCTATTTTTTTACTGGCGCATAAAAACATCTTTTAGGAGATGATATTTCCCCCTCTTTTTTAAGCGCATTTATTATTTTAGTCACCTCATTCTTACTAAAATCGGTCATATTTGCTACATCTCCCGACTTCACCGGTTTTCCTGCTTTTTTCATCGCTTCAAGTACCATTTCTTCTTTGCCTGTCATTTCTTACCACCTCTTTACTGATTTTTGCTCCAAAGACCATGTATATTGCAATATGCTCTCACTTGAAGAATATCCTCTTCAATATCAAATTCCACTTCTGGTAAATCTCCCGTTTTCAGGAACTTCTTGCATATTCCATTACTGGTCTTAATTTCGATCCATTCTATGTAGTGTTTTTCCTCCATTGGATGGGGAATTGATCCGACCTTTACCTTTATTCCCCTCGCTGTTTTTTCGATCACTGGCACATGTTTCTCTTTACCCTGATCCTCTGACTTTTCCTCTAAAAGATTCATTGGTTGACCGCAGCAGACGAGCTGTCCTACACCTTCGTGCAACACCTCCACGATGTTTCCACATATCTTGCATTTATACACCTGTAATATTTCACTCATTTTGACACCTCCTTTTTAATGATGTCGTACTCTTCATGCTTTTTAAAAATTTTATCAGCTAATCTATCCAGTGCTTTAAAATCATCTTCTTTAGGAAATCCTTTTACAACAATGGGATCAAATATCTCAACCTTCAGATTCGGGATCATTTCTGCTAATTGTTTCACCATCCTTCCCCCCCAACCGTAAGATCCAATGATGGACGCGAATCTCAATTTTGGTCTTAAAGCATTGGCAAGATAAACTGCATGCACAACATTTGGATGAGCACCAGCTAAGACCATGGGTGAGGCAATTACTATGGTAGCGGGATCGACCAAAGCCATAGCCAATTCCCCAATATCTGTTTTGGTTAGGTTGAAGGGTTTTACACTTATCCCCCTCTTGATCAGTGCATCTATCAAGTAATCCACCATCTTGCCCGTACTGCTATGCATTGAAACATAAGGAATGATTACCTCATTTTTCACATCATCAGAGGTCCATTCTCTATAAGCATCTAGAATGAATTTCGGTCTGTTATAAACTGGACCATGGCTTGGTGCAATTAAATCAATCTCTATACCGTTTATCTTCTCTAAGTGTTTCTTGATTTTCGTTCTGAATGGCATCATGATCTCTGCATAATAGCGCTTGGCTGCTTCGTAT
>JAUWGG010000027.1 GCA_030606525.1 Methanobacteriota archaeon
TGGTTACGACGCATCTTATCGTAGGATTGGGTGAAAATGATAAAGAAATGCTTGAAACCGTTCAACAAGTCCGGGATATGGGTGTTTATCCAGCATTGTTCGCTTTTACACCGTTACCGTCTTTACAATTAAAAATACTGGCACCAGGACCTCAGCGCTATCATGCTGTACAACTTGCTCATTATCTCATCGTTAATGATATAACAACTGCAAAAAAATTAAATTTCGATGATTTTGGCAAATTAATTGATTATAATGTTTCGAGCAAACTCATTGAGGAGATAATTAAGAAGGGTGATGCCTTTAGAACCTCGGGTTGCGCAGACTGCAACCGTCCTTTCTTTAATGAAAAACCTCAAGGACCAATATATAATTATCCACAAGTGCTTAATGAAGTGGAGGTAAAATCAGTTGAAAGTCAATTGAGAGAATATGGGGTGATATGAATGGAAAAATGGCGTTTATTATTGACTGGTGCAAAAGATGCTGCAGCGAACATGGCGATAGATAGTGCTATTCTTAAAGCACGGATGAACGATTCGGTACCAAACACGATAAGATTGTACAGATGGATGCCGTCCGCGATTTCGATAGGTTACTTTCAGGGAATAAAAGAAGAAGTGGATTTGAATGCATGTAAAAAAAATGATGTGGATGTGATACGCAGAATAACTGGTGGCGGCGCAGTCTTTCACGATGTGGATGGAGAAGTGACATATAGTGTGGTTGTGAACGAAAAACATTCAATGTTTTCTAAAAAGATGCGGAGTTATTTTTTAAATGAGATTGGAGTCCATGACGAAATGAAAGAACGTTGGTCAAATTTACTGAATTCCTATGCTATATTGTGCGGTGGGGTAATAGAAGCTTTGGCATTGTTAGGATTAAAAGCATCCTTTAGACCGATAAACGATATAATTGTCAATGAAAAAAAGATATCTGGAAGCGCTCAAACAAGGCATGGAGGTTATATACTGCAGCACGGTACAGTTCTTTGTGATGTGAACCCAAAGCTCATGTTTCAATTGTTGAAAGTAACAGATGAGAAGATCAAGGATAAAATGATAAAAAATGTGGAAGAAAGGGTGACCTCCATTAAAAGGGAAATGGGGAAAGTAAAGCAGGAAGAGGTAATAAAGACATTAAAAACTGGATTCGAAACCGCTTTGAATATCAGGCTGGTAGAAGGAAAATTAACCGATGAGGAAATGAAAACATCTGAGAAATTGAAGAGGGAAAAATATGAAGGAAGAGAGTGGAATTTCAGAAGGTGAGCACAGCGCTGAATATAAGGTTCCTGGAGGTAAGCTCTTAAGGGTGCATATCCTCAGCAGGGATAACATCATAAAGAGCATTAAGATCACTGGTGATTTTTTTATTCATCCGGAGGAGTACATTGATGAACTGGAAAAGCTCTTAATGCATACCAAGTTAAATGAAGATGAAATACGAAAAAAAATAAAAAGATTCTATGATGAAGATGTGATCGTTATCGGTGCAGATATTGAGGATTTTGTCACATTAATTAAGAGCGCTTTCGAATCGAGCGGGCATAGGGAACTAAAATGAGGATGATAAGATTTTTTTTCCCAGGTAAGAGTTTTCCTTCCGTATCTGTTACAGGCGAGCAATGTTCATTGCACTGCAAACACTGCGATGGTCATTATCTAAGGAATATGATCTCAGCTGATGATCCAGATAAGCTGATTAAATTGGGCAGAGAATTTGAAGCACAGGGAAAAAAAGGTTTTCTTTTAAGCGGCGGCTGCACTGCTGATGGTCATGTCCCTTTAAAGCAGTTCTATAAAGCTATAAAGCAGATAAAAAAGAAGACGAATTTGATCATCAATGCTCACCTGGGGCTAATTGAAAAAAACCATGCTGAAGAGTTGGCCAACCTTGATATAGATGTCGTGTCCGTAGATGTTGTTGGAAGCACGGAAACAATCCAGCAAGTATATGGTTTAAAAAAAACAATCGACGATTACGAAAATATGCTGCTGGCATTGGCGCAAGCTGGCATGAAGATCGTGCCCCACATTTGTGTTGGTCTGCACTTTGGTAAGCTTAAGGGAGAATTCCGTGCTCTTGAGATGATAAAGAGAATAAGACCTAAGGCTATAGTGATAACATCATTGATACCCACTAAAAATACCTGTATGCAAGATATTAAAGTTAATGATGAAGATATCATAACTGTGATAGAAAAGGCAAAAGAAGATTTTTTTCCTGTGCCGATAATGCTCGGATGCATGCGCTTAAGAAAAAATAAGGATTTGGAGTTAAAAGCGATTTGTGCTGGTATAGATGGAATAGCTGTTCCTTCAACCCATACGATCGCTCAAGCAGAAAACGAAGGTCATGTTATCAAAAAATTAGAAACATGCTGTGCGATCGTTGATTAATGATTTTTCAAATACTCGATAATTTCTTTAGCAAAATTCTTACTTATACCTTTAATTTTTGATAACTCATCAATAGATGAATTTTTTATATCTGCTAAGTTCTTAAAACCAGCATCGTATAAGCATTTAGCTTTTGCTGTGCCAATGTTGGGAATATTCATGAGTGTTTCATATGCATTATCTTTATCCTTCTCTTCCATTTCCATCTCCCTGATTCTACTACCGCATGAATAACACAAAGATGCATATGGACTATTCAGAACACCGCAGGATGGGCACATGATGTCTCCTGTTAGTTTACCTTCTTCTTTCTTTTCTTTTAAAAGTTTGGGGATTTTCTCCTCATGTTCTTCAGTTTCCTCCGCAAATTCCATGCCGCATTTTGGGCATACCGCAGCAGAAGGATCGACCATTGCAGAGCAGGAAGGGCATTCAAATTGCTCTACTGGCTCTCCACCAAATTCCACACCGCACTTTAGACATGACGTGGAGTCTGGATCGATCTCAGTATTGCAAGACGGACAAATGAACTTCGCCTCTTCCTTAATCTTTTTCTCGGTAGGTTTGACTGGTCGCTCAGGTTTAATTTTAGGCTTAAGAACTTCTTCCTCTTGAACTTCTTCCTCCTGATACAATGGGATTATCCTATCACCTTTCTTGATCACGAGGGAACCTCTTTCACTCCATACCTCAACGCCGACATCCTTTAGTGCAACATATCTTTTACTGAAAATAGAACGTGGAGCATATCGCTTTTTGAGTGGGAAGAGGAATGCTAACCACACTATATTGATAATAATGAAAAAAACAGCCAATATTGGGATGATCGCCACGAAGTCAGAAGAAAGCGACGATTTGATAGTATAATTTACCTCGCTTCCCCCACTTCCTGCAGTGTTGTTGATAACCAGGGTTAACTCTTCATAGCCTTCGATGGATTTCTCAATGTTGAATGTTGTGGAATTTCCCTCTGGTACTGACATGTTAATTAGAATACCATCTTTTTGATGGATGGTTACATCAACTTCTCCGCTTCCAACTTCAACTGTCAAATTAATTACTTTAGTTAGACCAAGGGCATCTTCAGATGAAAAATCTCTTCTAATGTCAGTAGCATTTATCCATAGATCGTTCTTTTGGATAGATATCTCATTTTCGATAATGCTCACAAATCTTGGTGTAAATAATAAAGTAAAAATAATAGCAAATGCGATGATTATCCCAATGCTTTTTTTAATGGAATTGCTTGTCATTAGATGCTTCGTGCTGCTCTCTTTTGCATAAAAAATCTCCGTTGCTCTAAAGAATATGCTTTCAATGCATAAGGCAAAGGCTATGATTAACACCAAAAGAATGATCAAATCCAAAGGAATGAAAAAAGGCACGAAGCTGCCATATTGGTATATAAAAAATGCAGAGAGAAGGAACAATAGGATCAATTGCAATGCATAAATGGCTTTTTTGAATTTTTTTATTCGAACAAGCCTGTATCGCACTTCAAGCTTTTCTTTGTACTTTCCCATGTAGTTAACTCCATATAATTGGTACCGCCACTCTTCTGCAAATTAAAAAAATCGCAGCATACTCTGGCACCTCTGTTGGTCCTTTCTTTAAATCAAATGTTTCATCTTTCAGCTTTATACTAAACGGACGAATTACTTTGATCCTTACTGATTTGTCCGAGAACTTGGGAGGGATCGCGTCCCGTAAAGGATCAAAATCATCCAGTTGATCTCTACTTAATAACATAACTTTCAACCCTGTTTTCCCATGAAGTGAAGAGGGTAAACGGATCAATCTTTTGATGTCTGAAGTTACAGGTTCATCTGTTTCACCCTTTTTAAGGTCTACCCCGAGTTCATAGAACATCCTTTTAAATGGATTTAGATAGACATCCTTCGAGAAAATATCTACGCCCCCATGTTCTAACCTATTTATTCCCCTGGACCCGCCTTTCTCAACGAATAGTACGGAATATATCTCCTCTGCGATTATCTTCCCGACGCCTTCAAAGCCCATGAGATATTGTACGGCTTCGTCCTTGCCCATTCCTTCTAGTTCTCTGATTGATTCAATTATTCCTTCGCTGACCCTTCTTCTCCATCCAGCTTCATTGACCTTTAGCTCCTTTACCTTACGTTTTACACGAGGTTTTCCACCAAACTCGGTCATATCAAATGGCTCCTCCTCAAAAATTGTATTCTCATCAAGGCCAGTTCCGCATATATAATCCACGATCTCCCTTCGCTCATGACCTCCTAATTGAATGATCTTTGGATTCTTGACATGGGCATGATAACCGCGACCACCAGAAAATACAATGAGCATCTCATCCTCCTTAAAACCAAAATCGCGCAATAAGAATTCATCGATGAGTTTAATGAACTCTTTTTTCACTTCATTCAACATTTCCTCATAGCGCATGTTTTCCGCCCCTTTTATATGATCTGCATCTAAATCGAAAATTAAATCTGCACCCAACCATTTTTTTTGCGCCATTGGAACTTCCGGTCGCTCATAATAGGCTGACGAGTAATAAACATGAGCCGGGCATTTCTTTATCAAAAAATCTTTAATTTCTTTTTTAGTTTGAAATGCTACTGGCCTCTGCATTCCCCCGCTATCGAAGAAGAAAAAACCCCATTCTCTCTTCCCAAGTCTACTAGGGGTGTAAAGGTCTGTGTGTTTATAATAATGAGAAAATCGCTCTTTTATATACTGAACAGCATGATTTCTTTCTTGATTTTTTTCAATGTTCCCCTCATCATTTTTCATCAAAAGCGAATAGGGGTTCGAGTTATTATATTTTTAGAATGATGTGCATTATACCCGAAAAATCACATCACTTGGTCTTACCCTTTCTATGACTTTGATTCCAACCGACTGCCCTTTTTCTGCCTTTTCAACTTTCACATTCTCTATTTCCATTGATTCTACCTTTTGGGTGAAATCCGTTGTAGTTCCTTTTATACGAATCCTGTCGCCAATTCTAATCGTTCCCTGAGTCATGACTATGGCTGCAACACCTGGTTTGGCAAAATACTTGAACACCTCACCAACAACCTCTTCTTCCTCCATTCATTCACCTCTATCCTAAAACGCATTTTTAACTTAAATATATTGCTTCTTTATTTGAATTTATTCACTTAAAACAACTTGCTTATCAAATTATTTTCCAACTTTAATCTTCTAATGAATTTTACAGCGTCAGAAATGTTACTAACATCTTCTAGTCTGTCATGGGTATCTGTGCCAATGGAGATCATTACTCTGCTTTCTTTCAACTTATCAAAGAAATTTGGACAATAATGGTAATATGGCTTACTGAATTTCGAATAGCGTATGGAAGTGCATAGTTCGACGAACACATCATCTATTCTCAATACCCTAATTAGCGCCTCCATCCCTACACCAGCGAAGTTCTTTCCAATATCGTTGTGTGCTAACCCTACCAAACAATCTATGTCTTTCCTCATTTCCAACAATTCCCATAAAGGCATACCTCTCCATAGATCATCTTGAACGTACTCAAACAGAACATAATCTAAATTTCCAAGCAATCCAAAATCTATTTTAGAGAAATCTGTTCTCTCTTTGCACGAATCTATCTCTACACCTGTTAAAACTTTAATTTTATCATTATATCTCTCTGCCAAACTGTGGATATGCTTAATGTAGGCTTTTAATTCATCGTGAGGGATAGCGCTTATTTTCAATGTGGCATAATGATCAGAAATGCCAACATGAGTCAACCCGCATCTAATCGCTTCCTCGATGATCTGCTCTGGAGAATATTTACCATCTGATAGCACAGTATGATTGTGGAGATTGATCGCTATTTTTGTATTTTTATTTGTACTTGTTGGTTTACGGATTAATTTCTTCAATTTCACACTTTCTCCCACTTCTTAACATTCAACACCTTCGATAAAGTGCTTCCCCTTTGAATTTCCTCCCGTATTCTATTCTCTCGCTCCAAAACATCCAATGCCCTATTTGCGATCTCAACAGCGATTTCGTTTGGTATGACCATAACACCGCTTTCGTCCCCTACGATCCAATCACCTGGATTCACTTCTTCTCCACCGCATACTATCTTGCCGCCTATCTCCCCATACCCTTTTGGTTCTCCTGCACAGGAGGAGATGTGCCTTGAAAAAAGAGGAAGGTTCATTTCCAATATACTATCTAGATCCCTAGCTGCGCCGTCTATCACCACACCTTCGATGCCTTTAACTTTGCAGCTCCATGATGCTAGTTCACCCCACACCGCTTTTTGTCCTTTAGATGCATCGATGACTATCACGTTCCCTTTTTTAGCCATATCTACAGCTTCAACAGGTTTAGCCCAATCTCCATCTAGGGTTTGCACGGTTACCGCTTTACCAACCATCTTGACATTGTGACTGATTCTAGGAATTAAACCTATCATTGTGCCTTTTTTATGCATGGCATCACTTATATTCGGCGTCGATACCTTCTTGAAAGCTTCATACAGCTCTTCTTCTTTATACCTTTTAAAAAGATTAGATTTGATTGCCTTTCTTTCAATCATTGCCTTTTTTATTGTGGCTGCAGCCTTTTTAATATTCGTTGATTTGGTGATGGCACCGCCCACGATTATTATTGATGCTCCAGCTTTAACTACTTCTGCAGCTGTTTCAGAATTCAATCCACCTGCAACAGCTATGGGCATCCCTATGCCTGCTACCTCTTTTAGCGCCTCCAATGGATTTTCACCAACCATTTGTTTATCTATACTGACATGGACACACAGATAATGTACTCCTAATTTCTTTACTTCCATCCCCCTTTCCTTTTTATTCTTAACACCTAACAGATCGACCATGATCTTCGAATCGTATCTTTTTGCTGTTTTCACTGCCTCCCCGATCGTTTCATCACTTGCTGCGCCCATGACACAAATCACATCAGCACCGGATTTTGAGGCCATCTCGACCTCTAGACCGCCGACGTCCATTGTTTTCATATCTGCTACTATAACATGCGATTGAAAAATCTTCTTCAACTGCCTGATTGCCGCCATGCCCTCACTTTTTATTAAAGGCGTACCAGCCTCGATCCAATCTGCGCCACCATCAACAGCTTCCATTGCTATCTGCTTTGCCCTGTGCCAATTGATCAGGTCCAACGCTACCTGTAAAATCGGTCTGTGCATGTTCAATACACCGTTGTTTTCCTTTAAAAAGATTATCATATGAAAAAAGTTATAAACAAGGGTATCATATCTAAAAATATGCAATATGCAATTTCTTCTGAGATAAAAAGATGTGAAACAGGTATTGAAGATCTAGATAACATCCTCAATGGTGGTTTTCCTGAGGGAAATACGATTTTGTTATCTGGCGCATGCGGTACTGGTAAGACAACACTGAGCTTGGAATATTCTATTCGCGGTGCTCTTGCTGAAAAAAATTCATTATTTATATCAGTTACCGAACCTTTCAATAAATTATTGTTAAATACCATTCCATACGATTTTTATGATTCCGCTCTAATTGAAAAGAATAAGTTGATATTCGTTGATTTGCCTATGATCTACAAGCGTCTGGGCCTAAAAAAGAGCGAGTTCTCATCAGATGATGTAAAGAAATTGGTGCAAACTATCGCTGATATCATAAAAGAAGGGGGAATAAAAAAATTAGTTATTGATTCCATCACACCAATATGCTATCATCTTAATACAAAACAAAAAATCTGCGATTTCATACTGCAAATTGCTAACATGGTCTCTGAGCTTGATTGCACGACTGTATTGGTCTCCGAAATGTTAAAAGGAGAAGGGCATTCTATGTTCGGCGTGGAAGAGGGGCTCGTGGATGGAGTTGTCTTAATGGAAAACTATGAACGTAGAGGAGATCTGTTGAGGACGCTGCAGATCATCAAGATGCGTGGTACAGGTCATTCTCGGGCAAGGTATGTGATCGATTTAACCAAGGGTGGTGTGTTATTGACACCTCTCCTCAAGGGTGATTGAATGAGTGCAGCAGTAGAAATTGCAAATAGATTGATGGGATTTGAAGATGCGGTATCGATAGCACTGCAGATCAAAGATGATAATTATTTTGATGCTGTCCAGGGTATTTTAGATAATTTTGCTGTAAAAAAGAAGTTGGAAAGCATTTATGTTGCCGCCGCCATACCATCTCGCTCTATCATCGATGCTCTTAAAGTTCTTGAGATTGATCCAAGTAGAATACATTTCGTTGACTGCATATCATATATCATGCTTGGCTATGCTGCAAAAGAGGAGCAGGTACTGCACATTGAAAGTCCGACTATGCTTGAAAATATCACGTTGAAAGTGAAATATCTAATGAGGAAAAGTAAAAGTGATAATGTTGTCATCATTGATTCTATAAATGCCTTGGCGATACATAATGATATAAAGATACTGTCTGAGTTCTTGCACATTCTGGTCAGCAATCTAAGAGCAAAGAATGTATATACGATAATTCTAACCATGAAAGAACACATCTCGGATGAGATAAGTGAGATGATCGCCTTGGTATGCGATGAGATAATTGAAATGGATGGGAAAATAAAAGAAGAAACAAAAGAAGAAAAAAGGAC
>JAUWGG010000079.1 GCA_030606525.1 Methanobacteriota archaeon
AGCGATGGTAAAACAGCTCTCCTTGCCTCACGGGACCTGAACGCATGTGGATATACGGATAACCCATCTCTCGCCGAACATTTAGAAAATTTCTTGGAGATAATGATGCGGGAGCGGATTTAGTTCAGATTATGATCTTCCCATCTTCCATGATGGTCTTTCCGTCCACTTCCATCGTTGGTGACATCATGACCCAATCCCAGTGCAACGTGGATTCATTCTTTCCACCGAACATCCTGTTCTCGCCAACTGCAATATGAATCGTGCCAATGATCTTCTCATCTGTGATCGTGTATCCAATTGCTTTCCTTACCTCAGGATTTATTCCAATGCCAAGTTCGCCTATCACATCCTTCGCTCCCTGTGAGTTCTTGATCACATCCTTCAGCAGCTTCTCGTTCTCTTTAGCCTTTATCTTGCTCAGTTTTCCATTCTTGAAGTTTACATCTATATCAGTGATCTTATTGCCTCTATTAAATGCCAGATCGAATACCGCCCGACCGTTTGCAGATGTCTCTATCGGTGCTACAAATACCTCGCCGCACGGCAGATTGTTCCCAACATCTTTATTTTTGATATCTTCATCGGAGATTATACCATCATCGACCAATATCTTCCTTCCTTTGATCGAGAATTCCAGATCTGTGCCTTTCTCAGATGTGAGATGGATCTTGTCAGCGTTCCTTAATCTATCAGCTATTCTATTTCCTTCTTCATACAATTTATCATAATCTGTGTTCAATGCACGCCAGAACATGTCCCAGAACTCTTCAAAATCTATATTGAACATCTCAGCCTTTTCCCGTGTCGGAAAACCAATTCCTGTCCATCTTATACCCAATTCAATGAATTTATCGTTGATAGGTCTGTTGCCTTCCCTCTGCGCTCCGATCTTATCTTCTGGAAGTTTTGAAAGTATACGGGGATCAACATAAGGGTCTATGCTTATGAAGCCGTCAATGTCATCCAACCATTTTAAAAAGAATTTTCTTGTTTTTTTCAAATGCTTCTTTGGGACCTCCTCGATCAACTTCTTTTCCAATCTATCCGTATATATTGCGCTGGTTGGAAAAGCACCGATCTTCGCTATATTCACAGCAATGTTTTCCGCTAATTCTAGATTTGGTATTCCGCTGACCACTCTTATGACCTCGTCCTCTTTGATGCGCATGCACTTTGTTACTATCTTTTCTGCAACCTCTTCATAATCCACCGATATCATTGATAACACCACCTATGAAATTACAATTTGCATATTAAAGCATTTGGTTGTATTGAATCAAGATATTGATTCAATTGAGTGGTTTTCCAACTGCTATAACCCAATAATCTCTTTCATCCTAAGCGCATCCGTCTCCAAGATAGGACTTTCACTGATGATCGTGATATCATATCTTTTGTTTTTCAATACTGGTGCTAACATCTCAAAATCTGGTTCCTTTGATTCCTCCATCGTAAGATGGTTCCTTTCTCCTTTTGGACCATAATTCACGCAGGTGAAATGGGAATGAAGGAATTCATCGAAAATATCTTCATATCTTTTCAGCAATTCATCAAAATCCTTAATGCTCTTTAAACAGCCTTGATCTCTGGCATGAACATGAGCGAAATCAACAACTGGCATGACATTGCTCACAATTTTACAAACCTCGCTTATCTCATCCAAAGTGCCCCATGTCCCACTTTTGCCCATCGTTTCCAAACCGACCCATACCGTCCATCCTTTATCTTTGATCTGCTCAGCGCATTCCTTCACGCCATGAGCGATAACCTTCGTTGCTTCGCTGCTGCTTTTACCTGAATAGAAACCAGCATGAATGACTATGACCTCAGCGCCCATTGCATTTGCAAGCTCAGCTGTTTTTATGATATTCACTTTGCTTTTTTCTATCGTTTCTTCTTTTTGAGAATTCAAATTGATGTAATAAGGAGCATGGGCAGAAAGCTTAACATCTAATGATTCAGCCAATTCTTTTACTTTCTTGGCAGTATCTAAACTCATTCTTACCCCGCGAACGAATTCGACCTCCATCACATTCAATCCAAGCTCAGCAACTCTCTTGATCCCATCTTCAGTGCTTCTACCTCTACTGCTGATCGGCACCCCTGCAGTACCTATATAGAACATGCTATCACGACTGTTGAATAGCTTCCCTATGCAAAAATCTTTTCCAATAAACATTTCATATTCCAAATCACATGAATAAAACGTGATGCTGAAAGAGTTCGTGGAACAGTTCTGAGAGAAATATAAGCGAAGGAGATTTATATGCGGAAGGGAATTAACAAAGTGTGAATTATTCTGAAGAAGTGTTGACAACATTAAAAAAGGAAAAAGAAAATTGTGGAATGGAGAGAAAGCTGTGGAGTTGTGATGTCAATAGAAGTTAAATGTGAGGTGTGCGGTAAAAGATCTGCATTAATCTCTAAAGCATTGAAAGTATGTAAAGATTGCATTCTTGATCAAATTGAAATGGCATTACCTTACATTAAAAAAATTCATGAAGAAAGTAGAATAGAGCATTCCTTACCACCATACCCTCCTTTGAACGGGGAAGCGGAATGCAATATTTGCACAAATCGATGTAAGATACCAGAAGGAGAAAAAGGTTTCTGCGGGATAAGAACAAATGAAGAGGGGAAACTGAAGAATTTAGTTGGCGATGAAGCCGTTGTAGAATGCTATTATGACAATTTACCAACGAACTGCGTAGCCTCTTGGGCCTGTCCAGGCGGAAGCAGTGCAGGCTATCCAAAGTACTCTTATGCTCAAGGAGCGGAACACGGTTACAAGAATTTAGCAGTTTTCTACGGTGCTTGCACATTTAACTGCCTTTTCTGCCAAAATTGGCATTATCGTAAGCTGACCGAATCTTTAAGACCGAGAATGAGTGCTGAAAAGCTAGCATCTTTTGTTGATGAAAAAACATCTTGCATCTGTTACTTCGGAGGAGATCCAACTCCTCAGATCTCGCATGCGATCAGAACATCCCGATTGGCATTGAAGAAAGGAAATAAAATGCTTAGGATATGCTGGGAGACGAACGGTGCTATGTCTTTCCCCTTTTTAAAAAAGATAGTTGATTTGTCTTTGAAAAGCGGTGGTTTGATCAAATTCGATTTGAAAGCTTGGCATGAAGAGCTGAATATAGCGCTCTGTGGGGTGAGCAATGAACAAACGCTGAAGAACTTCGAGTGGCTTGCAAATCTGGATACTAAGAGGGACTATCCCTTTTTAGTTGCCAGCACTTTATTGGTGCCAGGATATATCGATGTTGATGAGGTCAAAAAGATCGTGGATTTCATAGCCAGTTTGGATCCAAATATTCCTTATTCCCTACTTGCCTTCCATCCTCATTTCTACATGGATGATATGCCTTTTACCTCAAAAGAAGTCGCTTTAAAGTGTTTAAAAGTGGCAAAGGATGCGGGATTGAAGAATGTGAGGATAGGGAATGTTCACCTGCTGCAGTGAAACAATAATTTGAGATTGTGATTTTATAAGGGAAAAAAATAATTAGGATACTTAATCTTTTTTTCAAAACGTTACCAAAATGGTTATATATGTGAAAAAACATTAAGTATTGATGTTTAAATCGATGTCCAACTTAGAGCAGCAGCTATACTTCAATCTAGGTGAGAAAGAGCAAAGAGTATTCACTCTCAAAGATATAACCAATATACTTAATATTTCTTTACAACATGCTCGCAAACTTGCTTCAAATATGGTCAAAAAAAACGTTGTTGAACGAGTGAAACCAGGATTGTTCGTCCGCATACCCGAATCAGTTATTTTAGATAAACATCTCTATAAAGAGGATGCAGTCCTTATAGCGGCAAGATCTTCCGAAGAATCATTTCTTTCACATTATACTGCTCTCTCAATTCATGGACTCGCTGAGCGATATGTGACCCGCGTATATGTCACAACATCACATCACCAGCGAGACATCATATATCATGATGTTCATATTAAATTCATTACCGTTTTACCAAACAGGTTTTTCGGCTTTAAAGGAATTAAATATTCAAATGAAAAGGTAAATGTTTCAGATCAAGAACGGACAATTCTAGATATTATTAACAGACCAAGATATGCTGGAGGATGGAGTGAGATGATCAGCTGTTTAAAAAACCTAGAAAATGTAGACTGGAATAATCTTCTTTCATACATCAAAAGATTGGGTAATAAAGCGCTAGCTCGCCGTGTTGGATATATCATGGATCACTTAGAAAATGTTTCAATACCAAGAAAAATAAAGGAAGATATCAAAAAATACAGCGGAAGAAATATCTACTATTTTGATTCTACAAAAAAAGGAGTTTTTGAAACTGAATGGAACCTAATTGTCCCACAAATAATACAAGAGGCGCTTCATGCTTATTAGAAAAGATTTTGAGAAAATACAACGTAAAACAGGCTACAACCTTGATCTTTTAGAAAAAGTATATCATCTCACCCAGGCTCTAAATGAAATACAAAAGAATGTCATATTATCAACAAATCTAACTTTGAAAGGCGGAACTGCGCTTAATTTCCTGTATTTGGATATTTCTAGATTGTCAATAGATATTGATTTTAATTATACGGGAGAAATAACAAAAGAAAATATGATAAAAATACGACCATCAATTGAGAAATCTGTAGTAAATCTGGGGGAAGCTCTTGGATATAATGTAAAAGAAAGAGGATCATCATACATACTCTCTAGACACAGTTTGCAATATACAACAATCAGAGACACAAAAGATCAAATTAAGGTGGAGATAAACTATCTTGATCGTTTACCTATTGGAAACTTAGTAACACGGAGGTTTCCATCAATTTTTCCAGATATACCAATGTTTTCAGTTACAACATATTCCTTGGAGGAGATGATCGCACAAAAAACAAAAGCTTGTTTAGAACGAACAGAATCTCGCGATATTTATGATCTTTTTTGCCTATCAAAACAAAAAGTGGATATAAATAAGGTAAGGAAATATGCTGCTGTGTATTACTGCATGAGTAAACAAGATAAATTGATAAATATTGAAAAAAGAATAGGTGAATACGATCCTAAAAAAATACAACAAGAACTTCAGCAATTCATAAAAAGCGATGAAAAACTTAATGCTGAAAAAATCCGAAAAGATGCAACGGAGTTACTAAAGCAGATTTTATTTTTTACTGACAAAGAACAGCGATTTATTGATACTTTTTACAAAAAAAGAAAGATCATCCCTGAGTTGCTTTTCAAAGATAAATCAATGATGGTTCAACATCCGACTCTTTTGTATAGATTAAATGAATTGGAAAAAAAATCAAATCTTAAACAGTAAATTGTAAGGAAAACAGGAAAAGCGCATTA
>JAUWGG010000101.1 GCA_030606525.1 Methanobacteriota archaeon
CAATGCAAATATCACGGCCGTTAGAATGGCATAGATCAATAGCCAAATGGCATAATATTTTACGCCTTTGCCCATTGCTTCATCTTTTACGTTTCCAAAGGTTTCTGTTGGGCGAACCAAAAAACCCTTTACTTTCTCTCCAAAGCTCATCTTTCGAATCGCTGGTTCTGCATATTCCATCATCTACCATCTCCATTAACACTTTTTATTTTTGTCATTATAAAATCACCAAAGTGTGAACATCATAATTCCTTATAAATATTTCTCATCAAATACATATAGACATATAAACTTTCCACATAACAGCTGGTCTAATTTAATGAAAAATAAAAATATAAATTAAAAAATGAAAAGGGTTTTACGTGAATTCGTCTTTGGATAATGCCACAAGGATAAGACCGATTAGACCTAGCAAGGTGTATATTGTCAGTACTCCGCCTATAATAGCCAATCCGAATTTCTCACGTTTGATTGCAAAGATTCCACCGATTATAGCGATCAGTCCCAATATTATCCATATGATGGCGCATGTCATCAGCATCCCCGTTGGGAAAAATGGAATAGTCATAAATGCTGTACCCACTACGGCTAACCAAAGTCCCATGACCAGATCACCAAATCCTGCTATGAGTATGAGTATTCCACCAATTACTGGCTTTGCTGTTTGCGGTTTCGCTGTCCCTTCTTGCATCATCTACCACCTCCATCAACTCTTCTCATTTCTGTCCTTATAAAATCACCAGATCGTTAACATCATAATTACTTATAAATATTTCTGTTCAAATATGTATAAAAATATAGAATTTGGACAGCTATTTCTTAATGATATATTCTACTTCATATAAAAATAAAATAGAAAAAGGCTCTGCAAAAGCAGAGTTTAAAATGCTTTGATTACTCTTTGCCCAAATCCCACAGGGCTTTTATAGCTATTATGACTGCTGCGGGTGCAAAGAATATCAGCATACACTCAGTAATACCTGCGAGGTAATTTCCTATCAACGGGATCTTACCGAAAAGTGTAGCTCCTATTCCAACAACAACGAGAGCTATTGCTGCTACCAAGAATGCTGTCACTTCTTCCTTTGTTATCGTTCCGAGACCGAGAGCGCTCACAATGCCTACTATAAAGCCAAGTACTGCAAGTACCGATGCAACGTAGCCCCATGCATCATCTGTTTGTTTGAGTGTACCTGATCCTATCACTATGCCTACGATCAGTGCTATTATGACGCCACCCATAAAAGACCATGCCCCTGCCTTCGTCAGAATGCTTTTTCCCTTTACTTCTATTTCTTCTTTTATTTCTGCCATAATTTCCCACCTCCATAGAGACTTCTTATTCTTGTCCCTATAAAACACTGAAGTGCAAATGGAATAACTCCTTATAAATATTTCTGTTCAAATACATATCTAAATATAAAGCTGAGATATATGATTCGTGCATCTATCTGTTTAATAGCTTGGCGGCTGTGAAGGTGGTGATGGCGGTTGCTGATATGTCAAAGGAGGTCTTACTATCAGCCAGATTATTATGCCTATGATTCCACCAACAAGTACCACAAGCAACCACAACACTCCGCTCTTTCCTCTTTTTTCTGCATCTTTATAAACCCATAATGCAATCAAAATAAAGATTACAAACCAAATGATGACACAGATAAGATAGCCACCTACGCATATTCCACTTAAATCCCCATTATACGCACTTGCAATACCTGCTATACTGCATAAACCCAACAAGCTCATTGCAAGAAACAATGTTATCCTATTCGATATATCTTTTATCCTCATAAAATCACAAAATGGTTAATGCTATACCTATTTATAAATATTTCTCTCGACAAATACATTTCAATATATTCTTAATTTGAAAGAAGTTATACAGGCATTCGAATCTAAACCCTTTTTATCTTGCCCAGCACTGGCTCAAAAGCTAATCCTTTATCCAACAATGAATTTATAACTTCCTCTAAAGCATCTTTTTCTATGCCCTCTTTTTTAGCCCTTTCCAGTATCTCTTCCCAGCGAGCACCGTTTCCATCAGAATCCAATGAGCTGATGATCTCAAGCACTTTTCCTTCGTTCTCATCAGGTCCATCCGCTTTTTCTTCTGTTTCCTCTTTAATTACGACCTCAGTTCTTTCTTTATACTCTGGGATAAGGTAATGCAGTGCATTGATCAACATGGAATCATATCCGCCTAGATCGATTTGACCATAATGTTCCAGTGCAATAACGATGCCTTCTGCCAACTGCTGCCCATAGCCAAGTGAGCGCAGCTCCTCTACAGTTGGTTGATGCATCTGAAGTGCTTCGCGCATCGCCTCTATCCTCTTCTTCAAATTCCTGCAGCTGTCAAGAACCCAATAGTCCCTAAGTTCAGCTGTTACCTCTTTGATGACTTCCGGTCGTATAGAAACGTAGATAACACCCTCCTCAGGTGAATAAGTTCGAGCTTTGCCAACTACTGCTGCAAATGCTGGTGGTTTGATCTCAGATAATGCTTGAGAGGCAAGAGGTTGATACTGTCCTGCCATAATATAAAATGTTCCCGTAGGATCGGATAATCGAGCACGCCACATGGGCTCAGTATCCGTACCTATGTTCTCAACATCTGTAACTACACCCACTACAAAGACCCTATTTATCTTTGCACCAAGAGGTGAGATCACATAAGAAGGAGAACGCTCATTGTCCTCACTAACTCTATGGGTTGAAGCATTGTATTCACTTGCAAACACCCGCCAGGCCGCTTCCCTCTGTATCATTCTCCCAACTCCTCAAGAATCCTTTTGGCTTCATTCTGCACGTCCACTTCCTTTATCTCAGCTTCCTTTGCGATCATCATCAGACCGTAATCATCGCTCGTTACATTTCCCCTCGCTTGTATCGGCTGGGCTGTAAGAAGCGCAGTCAGCTCATCTTCGATCACATTATCTCCCTTTTCCTTTATGCATTCTTTCAATTTTTTATTGAGCAGCTGCTCGGTTATCTCTTTATTGAAAATGGCTGTTAAAGCACCGCTTCCATCATCAATGATCACCTTTGCTCTAAGATCTGCTGCGCCTTCCACTTCACCATGAATTCTACATGTGCCATCTTGAAGCACTCTTTTACATTCTTTGCATCTGTAGATCAATCCACTGCCACTCTTGACATCGATGACCGTGCCTTCGATACCCACATCGACTGCACCACCCCGCTCCATCAGCTCTTCTATGGATGCAGTTGTTCTCTGTGATATATCCTCTGCTGAAGGAAAATCTATTTGCAGTTTCTCAACCTCTGCACGCTCATCAAAGGTAAGCTGCGGGATGCCTCTCCACTCTTTAATATAACCGCCTGATATTTTTACAACATCGTTTTCTTTTAACTCAAAATCAGCCCATGAGGAGAACTGCGCTTTCCCTGTCTCATCACCCAACATCCCTGAGAAAACGACCTTCTTTTCACCAGAAATATTTACTTCCCTTCGCTCAATGCCAAGAATTCTCGCAGTTAAAGCTACATTTCTCATCCCGTCATTGAAATCTTTTATTTTGCATTCCTGCATCTCCGGCACGAAGGGCGGCAGCGCGTCTTTCGATTCCTTTGTTATAGTAGTTCTAGTACCAAAATTGATTTGTATGTTGCCTTTCCACTCGGTTGTATATGCATTTTGTACTTGGACCACATCTCCCCTCTCCAGTTCTAGGTCCTCTGTTTCCCATGCGGTGAAAGGAAGGGTAGTGGTCGGATCACCCAGTATTCCATAGATTATCCCTTTCTTTTGACCATCGACCTCGATCTCTTTCGGATTCGAGGTTACGATGCGGCATAAAAGATTCACACTGGATTCGTTTGCTAAAAGCTCTTTCAATGTCTTCGATACACCAACACTTAAAGCAGCCGGATTTCCACCGTACTTCTTCACTATACTCCTCTTTGCTGTCTCCAAGGAAACACGATATACTTCCAGATACTTTTTCAATTCCTTTTCTACCTGCTCATTCTCTACCTTATTCTCAAGCGCCCTGGTAATGTCTTTCACATGGGGCGCGATTTCTTCTTATTCCATATATTCCCACCCCGTATACTTGAATCCACATTTGTCTTCAAAGTATCTATCACTAAAACGAAAAGCAGTAGACATTTAAATAAGTTTAGGGGGGAGGAGTGAAAGAATTCTATTCCATGCAGCCAAAGAACAGACTTTCTTTGAAGAAGAGTAAAGTTGCTTGCTGAGCAAAGCAACAAATTTTATATTAACATCGTGGCGAGCGAGAAATCCCACATGCTTTAGCGGTGGGATGAGAGCGAGCACTTTCACTGACCCTATAGAAAGATATATATTCAGACTAACCTATGTCACCTTTCATAGGGCGGGGCACG
>JAUWGG010000014.1 GCA_030606525.1 Methanobacteriota archaeon
GGCTTTCCGTCATCGGAGGGCTTATTCCTCTTATCATGATTCTCAATGTGATCCCGACAGTACTTTCTGGCGAGAACCCAGCATTCACCTCATTCGGGATGGAACTGCTCATAGATCGCCTAGCACTATTCATGCTGATATGCATCACTATGTTAGGATTTTTGTCAGCACTTTATTCCATGAAGTACATGGCAGAAGAAGCTCATCTCAGCAGATATCACGCTTGTCTGCACTTTTTTATCGCAGGTATGATCGGTGTAGTTATTTCACAAAACCTTCTCCTGATATACGCTTTTGTCGAGGTCATGATTATCGCGTCTTGCATGTTGATCGCACAACGCTCATCTAAGAGATCTGTCGAGGCAAGTTATAAATATTTTATATTGTGCACAATAGCATCGTTTTTCATTCTTCTTGGGGTGATATTGACATATCATCTATTCAATACTGTAAATCTCAATTGGATCAGAGTAATTTCCCTTGATGGAACTGACCGTTCAATGATAGCGCTTTGCATTATATTTGGTTTTGGTGTAATGGCAGGGATGGTACCAATGCATGCATGGGTCCCTGACGCTTCAGGTGAAGCTCCATCACCTATCAGTTGTTTGCTTTTGGGAGCGATGATACCAATTGCATTATACACCATGGTTAGGATTCTTTACCATCTATTTGATCCTAATAGCTTTGGAGAGATCAATCTTTTATTGATGTGCATGGGTATAATAAGCATGATAATTGGAGCTATGATGGCTCTTGTTCAAAAAGACATAAAAAGACTTCTCGCATACTCAGGCATAAATCAAGTTGGATTTATACTGCTTGGACTGGGCACAGGAACCACAATTGGGTTTATTGGGGGATTCTATCATATGCTCACCTACGGTGTTGGAATAGCTCTATTGTTCTTTTGCGCTGGCAATATTATCATGAGTACTAAGACAAGAAATTTTAGAGAATTGGGCGGGTTGTCTGCAAAAATGCCTGTAACCGTGATAGGATTTATTATCGGGGCACTGTCTCTATCGGGCATTCCTCCATTTGGAGGCTATTTGAGTAAACACATCATATGTGATGCTGCGTTCAGTGCAAATCAACCATTGTTCGCTGTCATCTCCGTTATAACAAGCGTTATAACCCTCGCATATTTCTTAAGGGTAATTCAGCATGCATTTTTAGGAAAAGAAACTGCTAATACAATGAATGTGAAAGAATCTTCTCTCGCGATGCTCATCCCGATAATATTCTTGAGCGGAATATGCATAATCTTAGGAATATTTGCTAATCAAATACTTGTATTCCTTGAGAGCGGACTCGGTGCTTTGGGAGGGATTTAATGTTTGAGAAACTCGTCAAATGGTCAAGAAAAAAATCACCTTGGATATTTCATGTAAGTGCGGGTTCGTGCAACAATTGCGATATCGAGCGATTTGGTATTCTATTAAAGGGAAGTCCAAGGCATGCAGATATTCTCGTCGTAACAGGTATAGTGAACAGACAAGCAGCTCCACGTGTGAGAAGGGTATACGAGCAAACTCCGGATCCCAAGCTCGTTGTCGCACTGGGTAATTGTGCAGTATCTGGAGGGATTTTCAAAAATGGATACAACATGGTAGGTCCTGTGGATAAGGTGATACCCGTTGATGTTTACGTCATGGGCTGTCCACCGAGACCGCAGGCTATCATCGACGGCATTGTTGAGGCAATAAAGAAATACGAGGTGATCAAAGTATGAATACAGATCTATTGATAATTGCCATCTCTTTGCCATTCATAGCTGCACTTGCGGTACCTTTTGTGGGTATGATTTCTAGCAAAGCGAGGGGTTACTTTTCGTCAATTGTAACTGTAGTGATTGCTTCAATAATCATGTTAACTATTCCAACGATCTATTCTGGAGAAACGATCGAACTTCTATTTCAATGGATTCCAATTCTTGGTGTTGATTTCGGGATATACATTGATGGATTGAGTATATTGATAGCGCTGATAATCTCAGTTCTGGGTGCTTTAGCCTCCATATATTCAATAGGTTTTATGAAAGATCGCGAAGGTTCGAACAGATATTATATCTTATTATTGCTTTTCATTGGAAGTATGCTGGGTGTTGCTTTTTCAAGCAATCTCTTCCTATTCTATGTCTTCTGGGAGTTGATGACCCTTACATCCTGGGGGCTTGTGATATTTTATCAAAGGGAAGAAAAACCATTAAAGGCTGGGTATAAATATTTTGTAATGACCACTGCAGCTAGTGTATGGATATTGATAGCCATCACCGCGATCTTCTCATACACAGGAACTTTTGATATGAGAATTGTAATTCCCTTGAGCGCAACTGGACCTGGATGGCTCGGTCCATTCCTACTGGTCTCTCTTTTCATTGGTTTTGGGATAAAAGCAACAATCGTGCCATTGCACACATGGACTCCGGCAGCCTATTCAGAAACTCCAGCTCCAATAAGTGCGATATTTTCCAGTGCAATGACAAAATTGGGTATTTATGGGATTGTACGTTTGTTCTATGTTATGTTCATACCCTTATCCTTCACCTATCCCTTGATCGCAGCTTTTGGGGTTGTCACTATGGTTATCGGTGGAATGATGGCCCTTATCCAAGAGGATATTAAACGTTTGCTTGCCTATAGCAGCGTGAGCCAGATCGGTTATGTACTTTTAGGGATCGGTGTAGGTACCGCTTTTGGCATAGCTGGAGGATTGTTCCATCTATTGAACCATGCCATGTTCAAAGCACTTTTGTTCCTGTGTGCTGGCGCGGTCATCTACAGAGTTGGCACCAGAGACATCAATGAATTAGGTGGTTTAGCCAAGAAAATGCCTATCACAGCAGCCTGCTTTATCATCGGTGCTTTAGCTGTCTCGGGAGTACCTCCGTTCAATGGTTTTGTAAGTAAGTTGATGATATACGAAGCGACAATAGAAGCAGGTGGGATCTATTATGTTCTTTGTGCTGTTGCTGCGTTCGTGAGCGTGATCACCCTTGCATATTTTGTAAAGGCGGTACACAGCATTTTCTTTGGTCAATCTCTCGAAAATTTAAAAGAAATGAAGGAGGTATCACCATATATGTACGTACCGATGTGCATTCTTGCGGCAGGCTGCATCATATTCGGTATTTTTCCACAATTGCCGCTTAGATATCTCGTGGGTCCTGCTGTGGGTGTGATCACAAGTGGCGTTTGGACATACGATATATTATATCCAATCAGGAGTGATCTGGGAATATGGGATGCAGTTACTGCCACTTCACTTCTAATCATCGGTATAATCGTTGGAGTGTTGATCTATTACTTCGGAATGGGGAGGTCCACCACCTCACCAAAAATTGAGAAGACAAAGATATTCGTTGGAGGGGAGGAACTCGCACCAGATGAACTTCAATTTTCATCGGCTCATTTTTATTCCAGCATTAAAACCTCTCTAAAACCATTTTATGATTTATCGCGTGCAGGAGGATTCGACTGGATCTATTTTAATAGCGCAGCTGCATTCGAAAGAACCTGCGAGTACTTAAGAAAAACTCACACAGGTAGCTTAGCAATGTACATAGCTTGGTTTATGATTGCTCTTATACTATTTGGGATGGTATTGCTTATCTAGCGGGGATTAAATGGAGGGTATGAATGGAGGATAAAATAGAGAAGAAATTGAGGGAAGAACTCGGTGATCATTTCATCGAGTATGAACTAAAACCTTCCAACAAAAAAAAGGGGATATGGATAAGAATCTCTGCAGAAGGTAATAGGAAGGCAGCGAAGATCTTGATCAATGCATTTAAAGCTAGATTCAGTACGACATCTTCTGTTGAACACAGTTCATTCATAGAACTTATATATCATTTCGCAATAGATGAAGAGGGACTGGCAGTGAACTTGAAAGCTGATGTATTGAAAACAAATTTGATGGTGGAAACAATTGCTGACATCGTTCCCGGTGCAGAATTTATAGAAAGGGAGATTTATGATATCTTTGGTATAACTTTCAGAAATCACCCAAATCCAAAGAGATTGATACTGTCTGATGATTGGAAAGAAGGAGAATATCCGTTGAGAAAAAGTTTTAGAGTTGATAAAGATGAAACGTGAATGTACTATTATTCCAATGGGACCATTTCATCCTGCTCTAGCGGAGCCAGAGTTTTTCAAGTTATCTGTTAAGGGTGAAAAAATTATAGATGTTGAAATCAGGATAGGTTATAATCACAGAGGAATAGAAAAATTAGCTGAAGGGTTGACCTATAATCAGTGCATATTTTTAGTTGAAAGGGTCTGCGGTATATGTTCCAATATTCATCCTCTATGTTTCGCTCAAGCTGTTGAGGAAATCGCTGGGGTTGAAGTACCTGATAGAGCTAAATATATCAGAACGGTAATTGCAGAGCTTGAACGCATTCACAGTCACTTTCTGTGGTTAGGTCTTGCAGGTCATATAATTGGCTTTGATACTTTATTGATGTGGGCATGGAAGGCAAGAGAACTTGTATTGGATATCTTTGAGACTGTCACAGGCAACAGGCAGAGCTATGCTATGAATGCAATAGGCGGTGTAAGAAGAGATCTGAAAAAAGAACACATATCTAAAATTTTAAAGACAATGGACGAAGCTGAGAGAGCAACAAAAAGATTCATAAAGGCGATAAGTGGGGATCCTGTAACTCTCTCAAGGCTCAAAGGTGTTGGTGTTTTATCAAATGAAGATGCAAAGAAGTACTGTGTTGTAGGACCTGTTGCAAGGGCTTCAGGTTTGAAGATAGACATAAGGAAGGATTATCCATATGCTGCTTACGATGAGATGGACTTCGACATTCCAGTAAGAAGGGATGGGGATGCGTTAGCAAAAACCGAAGTGAGATTAGAGGAGTTATTGCAATCAATAAGGATCATAAGACAAGCTGTTGACGCTTTACCTAATGGTGATATAAAATGCGAGGTAAAGGAGATGCCCGAAGGAGAAGGACTAAGCAGGGGAGAAGCACCCAGAGGTGAAGATCTCCACTATGTAGTTTCAAATGGTTCAAATATGCCGGAGAGAGTTAAAATAAGAGCACCTACCTTCATGAACCTACCTTCTATTAAACCACAGCTTATAGGGAACACGATTGCTGATGCCCTCATTATAATCGGAGCTATAGATCCGTGTTTCTGCTGCACAGATCGACTCACCGTCGTTGATGTGAAAGAAAATAGAGAGAAGATCATGAGCTCAGATGAACTTTTACAACGCTCGCGAAAAAAATCATCTGCAGATCATAGAGGATCGTGATATCGTGAACTGGTGGTCCTTATTTCATCTCCTTGTTTTTCCTGGTCTGATATTTGCTGCAACTATCGGATTATTATTGCTATGGCTTCTGAGAAAACTGATCGCGAGGTTTCAATGGAGGGTCGGCCCCCCAATATACCAGTGTTTTGCTGATTTCTTCAAACTGTTATTTAAGGAGAGTATAGTCCCAGCAGATGCAAATAGAATCGTATTCATTCTCGCCTCATTTGTATCTTTATCGGCTGCTACTGTAGCCATGTTATTGATACCGATCGGAAGTTCACAGCCATTTCAAGGTTTTATGGGTGATATCATAGTACTTATCTATCTTCTTTCAATACCAAGTATAGCCATAATCTTAGGAGGTTCCTCTTCATCAAACCCCTTTGGAGCAGTGGGGGCCAGTCGAGAAATGGTGCTGATGATCGCTTATGAGATAGGTCTAATACTCTCTATTCTAACATTAGCCATTGATGCAGGCTCTTTGATGATTGGGGATATTGTGAAGTATCAAGTGAGCAATCAAATTTATCTTATAAGATATCCTTTTGCGGCTGTCGCATTCTTCATATGCGTTCAAGCGAAGTTGGGCATCACCCCGTTCGATATTCCAGATGCAAAGACAGAACTTATAGCCGGTCCATATACTGAGTACTCTGGCAGGCTGCTCGCTTTATTCAAACTCTCCCATGCAATTCTATTTTTTGGACTAATGAGCATGATGATATCTTTATTCTTCCCAGGACCTTTTACTGGTGTATATATATTCGATGTTCTAATTCATTTGCTTAAGTGTTCGATCATCGTCATACCAATATCTATAATCGCGGCGGTAAACCCAAGACTTAAAATAAATCATGCCCTAAGATTCTTCTGGATCTTTGTATTCATTTTAGCAGCTGTGGACTTCGCAAGAGCGCTTCTGTTGGTGATCGCATGAAGAAAGATAAGAAAAGATCATTGTTAAAGATAGATGAGTTATCCGAAGCACTTAGATCCGCATTTAGCAAACCCTTTACCGTTAAATATCCTTATGCACCTTCACCTGCTCCTGAAGGGTTTAGAGGAAAACCTGAGTTCGATGAAGAAAAATGTATGGGATGCGGTGCATGCTCAGAGGTCTGCCCAGGTGGAGCTATCAGCATAATTGACGAAGGTGATACAAGGAAAATCGAACTGTTATATGGGACATGCACTTTTTGCGGTCTATGTGAGGAGTGCTGTCCTATTGAAGAAAAAGGAATAAGACTTACAACAGAATTTAAAATGGTCTTTTCTGATAAAGATGAAGCAAGAACCAGCATAGAAAAACCGTTGGTTCGATGTGAGCGCTGTGGTGAACCCATAACAACGGTAGACCATCTTAAATGGATGATCGATAGATTGGGTCCATTGGCTTTCAGCAACGCCACGCTTGTGTCAGTGATATATGATTTAACATTAGGAAAAATCCCAATCAAAGAACCAGAGGCAAAAGAGATCGATAGAGCAGATGTAATAGGGATTCTATGTCCAAAATGTAGAAGAAAGGCTGCTGTTATTGATCATGGCTATAGGGTTAAATATTAAAAGCATGGTAAATTCATTTACCTAAGATTTTCCCATAATCTTCAGCTGTTAAAAGCTCAGCTAATTCACTTTTATCCGCTAATCTCAACAGAACCATCCACCCATTACCATACGGTTCGCTGTTCATCAACTCAGGAGTATCTTCCAATTTAGCGTTAACCTCAGCAATCATTCCACTTACTGGCGAAAAAACATCGTTTGTCGCTTTCACTGATTCTACTGTCCCCAATACATCCCCTTTTTTAATCTCTGTACCTTTTTCAGGCATCTCAACATAAACGATATCTGTTAACTCACCTTGAGCATGGTCAGTTATCCCAATTCGTACCTTATCCTCTTCGATCTTGATCCATTCATGCGTTTTAGTATATTTCAATTCTTCTGCAACTTCGTTCATTTCATCCCTCACCTGATCATTTAACCTTTCGATTCTGTATAAGTTTAGAAGGAATATAGATTATGACATATCAATATTTCGTTGTTTTTGATGATCTTCATCCGACATATCGAAGTGCTTCCGCTGGCGGGATCTTAGATGCTCGTAGAGCAGAGGAGACAGTGCAGAGTAAGGTGGTGATATAAGCGAAGGTAGTAATTATTAATATATGGGCCCAGGGAATCAAGCTAATAAATTTAGAAAGACTTACACCAGATGGATAGAACTCATTAGTTATGTGATACGACAGACTTATACCCAGTATCACACCTATTGCAATCCCAAGCAGGGCTATGAATGAGATCTCAATCAGAAAGCTTTTTGCAACCATGCCCTTCTTAAAGCCAATAGCCCTCATCACCCCTATCTCCTGCCTTCTTTCTTTTACACTTCTCAGTGTTATTATTCCCAGGCCAGCGATTCCAACAAACAATCCAAGTCCCAAGTACGCTTCCATCAATGTCATTATCGATGTCATCTGTTTCATTATTTCTTTGATCGTATCTCTGATTTCAGTCGTCTCCATTCCGTACGTGATGAACTCTTTTTTTAACTCGTGGGATACACTTTTTACATCCCTTTCCTCAGCAATATCAAAGAGATACATCGATGGAAATTGAATGCCTAACTCCTCACTTAAAAATTCCTGCGTCGTTATTATTCCCATAAAAAAGAAACTTTGATCCAGGATACCAATCACCGTTTTATTGGAATACTGCCCAGTTCGATTGCGAACAACGATCTTATCGCCAACGCTTAATTTCACACTTCCAAAGTGCGGACCGTACTGTTGTGTTACAGCATTACCATCAATAACCACCAATGAGCTGTTGTCCTTTACAGCCTTCCAGATCTCTTGATGATCATCATACTCTGATGCAATTGAATAGAACGTATAATCATTTTGATCTATGAACTCATCGTCGACGCCTATTATGGGATACATTACAGATTCGTTTTGATCTTGTCCGTAAACATAAACATCTGTATATGCAACAGACAATGCAGATGTCTCAGTGAAAGCGTGAGTCAAATTAGCAGAATTATTTATAATGGTTCTAATATCGATTAGTGGTGTATTCTGGTTAGTGAATGCAATGATATCATATCCACCAGATTGTTCTTCAAATGCACCCTCGATATAATCTGTTTGCATGCTAGTTATCATGGAGATTACTGCTACTGTAAAAATAATCAGAGAAAACATCGCAAGGGTCATCCCTGTCCTAAATTTCTTCTTCATTGGATAGGAAAGCGCTGTTTTAAGAATAGGGACCGTAGATTTCCTTCGTCCAAATATTTTAGTAAGTATTCTGAGGACAAGATCTGAGTTGAACATCACTACGATTATAGCGCCGGTAACGAGCATTACGCCGCTCATGATGAACATCTCCATTCCACCGGTCATGTCGCTAACAAGTTCAAAGGGCTGCAATATCCATATGATGATTCCAATGCCAGCGATTGAAAATGGAAGTCGCGGGGATATGATCCTCATCACCAGCATTGCAGCTCCAAGGAGTAAAAGACAAGGACCGGTCATGAAATTAATCGCTGACAGATCCGAGACACCAATATGAGTCATAATTACCCCTATAATTGTTAAAAACACTCCCAATATAATATGTCTTGATGTTGCTTTTGTTATCGATGGTTCTGGGATGTTGCGAATCGCTCTAACGATATTCAGTTTACTCACTATCCAGGATGCAAGAAAAACGGTAATGAATGTAATTGTCAAACCTATGCAAAATGCCATAATGATGCTTGACAGTTCAAAGTGGAAGGGTATTTCAATCCCTCCTCCACCACCGAATATTGTACCAAAGGCTAGTATGAGGAGATAAGCAATCCCCAATCCAACAAATGCTCCAATAAAAGCTGCAATGACTGCGTATATTAACCCCTCAAACAAAAACATTTGAACAAGATGTCTCCTTTTCATTCCAATAGCTCTTGCTATTCCCATCTCTGACTTCCTTTCCTCTGCAAGCATGACGAAAATATTCACTATGAGCAGCACACCTGCGATAATGCTGAATATACCCATTATGGAAAAGATCTCAGAGATCATCTCGCTGAATTTCTCTGCATCTTCCAAACCATCCTGCTTTACGGTATAAACCTCTAAGTTGAGCTCTTGTTGTTGAATTATATCCTCAACATCTTTTTTGACGGTATCGGTGTAGATCACACCTTCTTCAACACCACCCTCGTTCGATATTTTGATCATGTTTATCTGGTCATTTTTGTTAAACATCGTCTGTGCAGCATCCAAAGCGACAAATAGATTCATTCCTGATTGGTAATTTGCTTTTCCCTCGTTTTTTACAATATGTAGGATCTTCAGTGTAGTGTTCATGTGTATCATCGTTGGTTTCATTGGATCTTGTGGATTGAAAATGTATGTTGTATAATATATGACCACCTCATTGCCAACTTCTGCTTCCAATTCCTCTGCACAGCGCTGGTTCATTATCGTATAATTGGAGTACAAATTACTCCCGTCAAAACTAGTTCCATTTACGTCTATAAACAAACCAAAATCTCTGTCTATATCGGGATCGAAACCGATAATATTCACTCTGGATTCAGGCATTGAAGTATTCTGATTAAGTACAGGAACAGTTTCCATAATGATCGGGGAAATACCATCTATTTTATCTTGAGCGGATAAGCCATTATTCAGGATCGTGTAGTGTGAATAATTAAAATAAGCGTATCCTTGCGGACTATGGGATGCGACAACCTCATCGATTAGATCTAAGCGATCATACACATCCTTTTCAAAAATATACCTCATCGTATCTCCAACAACAAGGGAGGATGAGATAATGGCTGTACCTACAAGCAGCCCAGCAACAACTATTGCAACATTTGCCCTGCGTCTTTTTATATTTCGGGTTGCCATCTTAAATATTATTCTGTTGGTCACTCCAAAAATAATGACAACGAGAATTATGATACCGACAAGAACTATGGGCAATATGATATCTGTCATTCTCTTAAATCCTCCTACTGATGGAATGGTTTATATTCTTTCTCAATGACTCCATCTCTCAATTTAAGCACTCTATCTGCCATCTCTCCAATGGATACATCATGAGTAACAACGACAAATGTTTGTTTGTTCTCTTTGTTCAGTTTACATAAAAGAGCCATGATCTGTTGAGATGTCTCAGCATCGAGATTGCCAGTAAGTTCATCTGCCCATACGATTGCAGGGTCGTTAACGAGCGAACGGGCTATAGCGACCCTTTGCTGCTCTCCACCAGATAACTCAGCTGGTTTGTGATGTTCTCTTCCCTCCAATCCAACCAATTTTAGTACTTTTAACGCTTTGATTCTTGCTTTCTTCTGATTGCACCCAGAAAGCAGCAAAGGTAATTCTGTGTTCTCAACTGCCGTTAGCACCGGTAATAAATTATATGCTTGAAAGATGAATCCCATTCTTCTTGCCCTATATTCAGTTTTTTTATTATCACTCATTTCTGCTAGCGATACGCCCTCGATCTTCACAATCCCCTTTGTCAAATCGTCCAAACCGGAAAGGCAATTCAGGAGGGTTGTTTTACCGCAACCAGACGGTCCCATGACTGAAATCATTTCTCCTTTCTTTATCGTTAAATCGATTCCTTGCAGTGCATCCACTCTTAAACTGCCTATCTCGTAGACCTTGTGAACGTTCTTCGCTTCAACCATTAATCTATCGTTCAATTATACCACCTTACCTCTAAAGTTTCATCGGTATCCTCCTAACCATTTTTAAAGATTGTTATTTTACCCACTGTTCTCCTAAACGTTAATATAATGGATAACTTATTTATGGTTATTGACACGTTGTCGGGGTGACAGAGCGGCTAATGTGACCGACTGCAGATCGGTTTTTTGGGGGTTCGACTCCCTCCCCCGACATCTCAATGATTAAGCGGGAAATAAAAAAGCAATAGGAGAAAAAAAATGGTACTAGAAGTCTATAATACGCTGAGTAGAAAAAAAGAGAACTTTGAACCAATGAAGATGAACAGAGTGAACATGTTCGTGTGCGGTCCAACTGTATACGACAATTCTCATTTCGGACACGCTAGAACCTATCTTGCTTTTGATGTCATAGTTCGATATCTTAGATACAGAGGATACAGTGTCTTTTACATAATGAATATCACAGATATTGATGATAAGATGATAAAAAGAGCTAATGAATTGGGAGTTGAGGTTAAAGAAGTTGCAGCGCAATATACCAGATCCTTTATAAAAGATATGGATGCATTAGGTATGAACTCTGTGAATCTGTATGCTAAAGCGACTGAACATGTGCCCGAGATCATCGCGCAGATCAATGTCCTTATCAGTAAAGGCTATGCTTATGAAGTTGATGGAAATGTGTACTTTGAAGTGAAGAAACTCAAGGATTTCGGTAAACTTTCTGGGCAAACCCTAGACGGATTGATGGCTGGAGCAAGAGTTGAAGTTGATGAGAAAAAGAGAAATCCCGAGGATTTCGTTCTTTGGAAAAAGAAAAAGGAAGGTGAGCCATATTGGAAAAGTCCATGGGGTGCAGGAAGACCAGGATGGCATGTTGAGGATACAGCCATTACAACAACTTATTTTGGTGCACAGTATGATATACACGGTGGAGGTACGGAACTCATTTTCCCCCATCATGAATCCGAGATAGCCATCGCTGAATCTGCTACTGGCAAAAAACCCTTTGTAAGATTTTGGCTGCATACCGGTAATTTAAATGTGACTGGAGAGAAAATGTCCAAATCTCTTGAGAATTTCATTACGATAAAAGATCTATTGAAAAGATATAAGGCATCAGTCGTGCGTTTTTTCTTACTATATACCAATTATAGAAGTCCCATAGATTTTGCTTATGATGATTTGGAGGAAGCAAAACGCAGTCTGGAAAGGATAAAAAACACGATA
>JAUWGG010000154.1 GCA_030606525.1 Methanobacteriota archaeon
AAAAGAAACTTGGTGGAAGGATGCAATATAATCGCATCCCATATCGATTCCCCAAGGCTTGATCTAAAACAACACCCCTTGTATGAGGATAAGGATGCAGACCTCGCTCTTTTTAAAACCCATTATTATGGAGGAATTAGAAAGTATCAATGGGTAACCAGACCACTTGCCCTGCACGGAAAGATCATTAAAGGTGATGGGAAGGTATTTGATATAGTGATAGGTGAGAAGAAGGATGAGCCAGCTTTCATCATCTCAGATCTGCTGCCCCATCTATCGAGAAAGGTTCAAGACAAACGAAAATTACCTGAAGGGATCAAAGGTGAGGAATTGAATATCCTCGTAGGTAGTATTCCCATAAAAGATAAAGACGTAAAGGAAAAGATCAAGATACAGATATTGGATCATCTCAATAAAACATACGGAATGATCGAAGAGGATTTCGTGAGTGCGGAGTTGGAAGCAGTTCCTGCAGACGATGCCCGAGATATAGGTTTTGATAGGAGCATGATAGGTGCGTACGGACAAGATGATGGAGCATGCGCGTACACATCCCTAATTGCGATCAATGAGATCAAGATACCTGAAAGAACAGCTGTTGCCCTGTTCTTCGATAAGGAGGAAATTGGCAGTACAGGAAATACAGCTGTTCAATCAAGATTCCTTGAGCTCTTCATAGACGATCTGATGTCTTTATTTTATAAAGACCACAGATATAGTTTAGTTAAAAAGACCCTGTCAAATTCAAAAGCCATATCGGCAGATGTGGAAGCAGCTCTGGATCCTACATTCAAAGAGGTCCATGAACTGAGTAATGCAGCCAGAATGGGGCGCGGCATAGTGATCACAAAATTCACTGGTGTTGGTGGGAAATATTCGGCTAGTGATGCAAACGCCGAGTACGTCGGTGAGATCAGGAGATTGTTCAATAAGAACAATATACCCTGGCAAACCGCAGAGTTAGGAAAAGTTGATGAGGGAGGCGGCGGTACAGTCGCAAAGTTCCTTGCTGAGCACAACATGGATGTGATCGACTGCGGCCCAGCACTATTAGGAATGCATTCACCATGTGAAATAGTAAGTAAAGTTGATATATACTTCAGTTATAAAGCGTACAAAACATTCTATTCAAGCATCTTCTGATTTACTATACTGGGTAACTGTAAGCAAGCGACGAAACCTTAATATAAAGGGGTGCACATGTAATTATGTGGATCATTTAGATGGGAAAATGAATGTGATGATATAGGAGATAATAATGAAAGCGAAAAATTCGAGGGAGGATCATGAGCTTCCATCGATAGATGAATGGATTAAAGAACAAGCATTCGAAACAACAGCTGATATCGAGATACCTGAAAGGTTGTCCGATCAAGTAATAGGTCAGGATGAAGCAGTGGAGGTCATGAAAAAAGCAGCTGACCAAAAAAGGCATGTCATGCTTATAGGGGAACCCGGCACAGGAAAATCGATGTTGGCTATAGCTATGACAGATTTTTTATCAAGAGGAGAATTGCAAGATATTATAGTTTATAATAACCTTGAGGATGCAAATGAACCGAAGATAAGGATCATACCTGCAGGAAAGGGCAAGGAGATAGTGGACGCAAAGAAAAAAGAGGCAATGCAGAAAAAAATGCAGAAGGCACAGAGCATGCTGATGATCTCCTTTATAATAATAGGGTTATCAGTTGTGGCTTTTATAGTATTTGGAGATCCAATGATCATTCTCTTCGGAATAATAGCTGCGATCTTCCTTTACATGGTAATGAGAATGCCTGCTCGAAGAGAAGAGAAAGCCATGGTTCCGAAACTGCTCATCTCCCATAGGGAGGACGATGAACCTCCCTTCATAGATGCTACTGGTACTCATGCTGGTGCCTTATTAGGGGATGTGAAACATGATCCATTTCAAAGCGGCGGTTTGGAAACACCTGCTCATGAAAGAGTGGAAGCCGGTGCGATACACAAAGCCCACAAAGGTGTTCTGTTCATAGATGAGATCAACGTCTTAAGATTAGAATCGCAGCAGAGCCTTTTAACTGCTTTGCAGGAAAAGGAGTTCTCGATCATTGGTCAAAGTGAAAGAAGTTCAGGAGCTATGGTCAAAAGTGAAGCTGTGCCCTGCGATTTCATATTAGTTGTATCAGGGAATTTGGATGCTGTGAAAGGTATGCATCCTGCATTGCGGTCGAGGATTAGAGGATATGGATATGAGATCTATATGAAGAACACTATAAACGATACCATCTCCAATAGACAAAAATTGATACGCTTCGTTGCACAAGAGGTCGTTAAGGACAAAGAGATGACATACTCGAATTGGAGGCAAACCCACAGGGAGATGAATACCTATGCTGATTGGTTGAAGGAAGTACCATCCAAGATACCTCACTTTTCCAAAGTAGCTGTTGGGGAGATCCTCAGGGAAGCGCAGCGCAGAGCAGGTCGTCGAGGTCAACTAACCCTTCGTTTAAGAGAACTAAGTGGATTGATTAAAGTCGCTGGGGACGTAGCGCATGAGCAGAATGCCAAATTGGTAACATCAGAGCACGTGCTCACTGCTAAAAAAATCGCTCGCTCTTTAGAACAGCAGGTTGCGGATAGGTTCATCGAAAAAAGAAAGGAATATAAGACCTTTGCAACAGAGGGATTTACCATAGGTGTTGTAAACGGACTAGCAGCATTGGGCGCAGAATCAGGGATGGCTGAATATTCGGGAATTGTTTTGCCTATCGTGGCAGAGGTCACACCAGCTCAAACGAAATCAGGCGGAAAGATCATTGCCACTGGTAAATTGGGAGAGATCGCTAAAGAAGCAGTGCAGAACGTACTAGCGATCATTAAGAAGTACACAGGGGAAGATATAAGCAATCATGATGTGCATGTTCAATTCATTGGTACATATGAGGGTGTTGAAGGGGATTCAGCTTCAATATCTGTTGCTACAGCAGTTATCTCTGCTTTAGAGGATGTAGAGGTAGATCAAAGCGTTGGAATGACCGGTTCTTTAAGCGTTAGAGGGCAAGTACTGCC
>JAUWGG010000132.1 GCA_030606525.1 Methanobacteriota archaeon
TCATCTGAGTTCTGAAGATAGGCGATCCCGAGAACAGCTATCTTCGCACCTTTTATCATTATTCCTGCTCCCTTAAAAGCATCCTCTACGAGTTCAGCCAAATGATGGGGCATGTGCTCATTTATTTCCCTTGCAATAGAAAGGATTTTAGGCTTGATTTTATCTTTCACACCCCAAGCCAAAAGCCAGCTATCCTTGGGCAAACAGTGACCTCCCACTCCAGCGCCAGGAATGAGCATATCCCTACCAGGACACTTGTTCACTAATCTTCTAACCTTAAAAACATCAGCTCCCAATTCCTCGCAGATAATGGCAATTTCATTGGCGAAGGCAATTTGCACATCCCTATAAGCATTCTCCGTCGTTTTAACGATCTCAGCTGTTAGTGAATCTGTTGGGTATAAATCTCCTTTCACGATATGTTTGTACAATTCAACAGCCTTCTCTGCGCTTTTCTCATTAATGCCTCCAACGATCCGATCCAAATGTTCAAGGTTGTAGATAAGGCGTCCAGGCATGACACGTTCTGGGCAATTCGCCAAATAAAAATCCTCACCTGCCTTAAGATTTGAGGTGTCTTCCAAAATAGGTTTGACTATCTTATCCATTGTTGTGGGAGCAATGGTTGATTCGATTACAACTAAACTACCTTTATTCAAATTTTTACCTATACTTTCAACGGAGCTTTTCAGTGCGGTGTAATCGGGCTCATTCTTCTTAAAATCGAAAGGTGTTTGTACACATACGATCACTGCATCAGCATCTTTGCACGCAGCAAAATCTTGTGTTGCCTTTAACTTCTTTTCATTGATGGCTTTCTTCAACATCTCAGATAAAAAAGGTTCCTTTCCTTTAATAGGGCTTTTTCCTTCGTTGATCCAATCAACCTTCCATCTATAAGAATCAATGCCAACGACATCGAAACCGTGATTAGCGAATTCGCATGCAACAGGTATCCCAACATAACCCAATCCAACCACTACTATCTTTCGGAACATCTAATCCCTCAAATCATATACACCTTTATATGTGATTTCATTTTTTTAAAAATCGTCCGACCCGTTCCATTCCCTCCTTTATCTTTTCCACATCGTTCACTAAAGGTCCGTACGATATCCTCACACCATTTTTTAGAGAATTTCCAAAACCTATGCCTGGAATGAATAGAACACCAGTATTTTTTAGAACATTCAATACAAATTCATTTGCATCTTGAGCCGCATCCATTACAGTGTACAACCCTCCCTGCGGAATTAATCTGGGCATCCCAAGTTCTTTATCAATAGCTTTGATCGTGACATCAGCTGCATGTTGATAGTTTCTTCTACCCTCATCTACATATTTTCTTAGGGAACCATCATCGATCGCTTCTTCCAAATAAGAACCTATTGCCATTTGGTGTAAACTGTCAGGACATAGAATGCTGCACTGCTGCACCCTTTCCAATCCATCAATGACTTCTTCATGAGCTTCGATCCAGCCCAATCTACGTCCTAGACCTCGAGCCCATTTTGAGTTTGAATGCAGTGCTACTAAATTCTCATAATCGTTTGGAGACCAAGAGAAATATCTCGGCATTTCACCAAAATATTGAGTTTTGTATGCATAATCTATGATAACATATGCATTATTATCTGCAGCGATATCAACCATACTTTTTACAAGTTTTTCGGGTAGAATTTGACTTGTTGGATTATCAGGTGCAGGAAAGAGCACGATCTTGAATTTGTGCGAAGTGAAAAGCTGCTGCAGTTTATCGATAACCTCATCAACATTTGGAAGGTATTTCCATTCTATGGGGTCGAGTACAGGTAAATACTTTATCTTTACACCTGGATTATGAAGCGCAAAAATGATCTGTCCATAATAGTTTGCATACGTGGGATCCAAAAGCAAGATCTCATCATTAGGATCAGCTAAGGTTCTAAAAACATCATGTGTTAGCTGGGTAGAGCTTTGCCCGATGATTATATTCTCAGCAGTTAGCTCCTTCACACCGAATATTTCTTGTTCGTATCTGGCAAGTTGTTCTCTGCATTTTAGATCTCCGAGGGTGGCACTGTATCCTCCACTTGCATGAAATTGTCCGCTGTCCTTGCATATCTCGATGTATTTCTCCTGAAGCTCTTTCGGTGCAGCATGATTGACCCATCCTCCGCCGAATGAGATGATGTCATCAGGGTCCAAACCCATGTTTATGATGTTCTGTCTATCGGCCATCTTCATGATCTGCCTGATCGGCGATGGTTTCTTCATCTGCTCTTGAACAATACTAGAAAGTTTCAATTTTGCCATGATCTCACCAGCGGTAGCGCATATATAAAAGGATTAATAAAGTTGTTGATACCACACATCACTAGCTATCAAAGAAATCGTCGATATTCTTCATGGTTTTATCAATTATTCGAGCCATTGATTCTTCTGTGAGAAATGCTGTATGAGGGGTAATAACAACATTATCCCTCTTTAAAAGCGGATGGTCTTTATTCAACTCCCTCTCATCCTCCAAAACATCCAAACCAATTCCCTTGAAAATTCCTCTATTTATTCCTTCTATCAAAGCTTCGGTGCTTACAACTGCCCCCCTCGAGGTGTTTATCAATATCGCTCCCCTTTTAATCAAGCTGAGATTATTTTTGTTTATCAGGTGGTATGTGCTCTTGAAAAGCGGAACGTGCATTGAAATAATGTCTGAGCTTTTCAACAACTCTTCAAATGGAACATATTTAAAACCGAGCTCTGATGCTGCTTTTTCATTCTTAATAACATCGTATGCGATCACGTTCATATCCAGACCCTTTGCTATCTGTATGAGATGCAGACCGATCCTTCCAGTCCCAATGACCCCTATGGTCTTGCCTTTGAGATCCATGCCTCTAAGCCCTTTGTATGAAAAATTTCCTTTTTTCACTGACCCGCTAGCTTCTAAGATACGTCGAACAACTGCAAAGATAAGTGCAAAAGCATGCTCAGCAACTGTATTCGAACCATAATCAGGAATATTTCGAACTCCTATATTTTTCTGTTCAGCATGCTGCACGTCAATGTGATCGCAACCCGTAGAACGGGTGGCTACAAGCTTTAAATTAGGTAGAGCATCGATTGCCTTCTTCGTAATGTTTGAATATATGAAAGGAGAAAGTATGTCAGCATCACTGCATTTTTCTATTATTTCGTCTTCATCCATAGCATTTGGGAAGATCTCAATATCGTATCTCTTCGTTAGTTCCCTCAATCTTGGCTCATCTTCCTCCTCAACTTCAAGAAAGTAAATTTTATACATATTATCTCCTTCAGTCCCATGCAATTTGGACACTTTGATTATTTTTTAATTATTTAAAGTCTTTTGTTTTTTGAGCTTTGTGTAAATAGTGCTTTATGTGTAAAAAGTCAGCTTTGTTTCAAATCTGCTGGTTCTGTTACGTATTGTGTTGTCGCATTTAGGGTGTTGCAAAAGGGGTGATGACAGTAGTTATTGTTAAATTACGACATTCTAATTAGCTTGACTTTGTCAGATTAGAAAAATCTATTTGATTTTTGCTAATCATAAACACTTTTACCAGTATCATCAAGAACATCATCATGATGCCTTGTATCATATCCTCTTTGTTTATCTGCTGAAAATAAACAGCAGATATAAAA
>JAUWGG010000199.1 GCA_030606525.1 Methanobacteriota archaeon
GAGGGAATATTGTATTGAATCACGTCCATCGTGGAAGGGTGGCATTTCATTTGAACCATATTGTAACAAATTCAATAATACATTTAAGGAATCTATTCGTGAAAGAGACGACTATACATGCCAATTGTGTGGATATGAACAATTATCAGGTGGTCGAAAATTAGATGTGCATCATATTCATTATGACAAAGAGAATTGTTATCCTGATGTAGTTGCATTATGTCGTTCATGTAATGCTAGAGTTAATGGAGATAGAGATTTTTGGGAGCAGTATTTTGAAAGCCGGTTGTTAGAAAGAGGAATAATAGAATGAAGTATGCCATAACAAGGAGAAGTTTTGATGACATTTGATGTTGATAGAATAAAAGAGCTTTTCCCATTCCCTGCATTTCGTGAACACCAAGAAGAGATATTGGTTGATATAGTTAATTCGTTTAACAATGGCATAGATGTCTATATGTTGAATGCTCCGGTTGGGTCGGGTAAAAGTCCGATTGGTATTGATTTGGGTAGAATGACTGGTGAGCATGTGGACGATGACATAGTGTTTGGGTGCTATTATAGTACTCCACAGAAGATGTTACAAGACCAGCTCGGAAAGGACTTTGATGAGTATATTGAAATTATCAAAGGGCGTGGGTCTTATCCATGCAGTGAGTTGATTGGAAACTCATGTGCTGATGGAAAGTGCCAGATTGATACGAAGTTTGAGTGTACTAAGCATTGTGAGTATATATCCGCAAGAGATGCGGCTATGGTAGGTCAGATTGCTTGTAGTAATTTTAGTTATCTTATTGTAGTTCCGCCTTTTATATTTAAGAAAAGAGAACTACTTATTGTGGATGAAGCCCATAGTGTTGGTGACTGGGCACTTAATTATGTGAGTTGTACTGTTGATAATAATGGCAAAAATATTCCAGTGTATAAAACATTTAAGATGTATGTAGAATGGCTTAATGGTATAGCTGGTGAATTAATTGAAAAACTAAAAGATGCTAATGAACAGATGAAAAGTGCTGATGAATCCGGTGAACTTGTTTTGGGGTTGAAGGAACGAAGAGATTCTATTGCAATGATTTTGAGCAAGGTAATGAATGTAATAAACGATTACCATGATAATGCAGAGGATTGGACATGGCAAATCATTGACAAGGGTACGAGGAAAGAACGTATCCAATTCAAGCCAATCACCGCTGGTAGATTTTTAGACAAGATTGTTTGGTGGAGAGGCGAGAAGGTACTAGCAATGTCTGGCACACTGTTTCCAGAACTATTCATAGAAGAGGCTGGGCTTACTGACAAGGTGTGTGAGTACAATGAAATCCCGAGCACGTTTCCGGTGGAGAACCGCCCTATCTATTATTGGCCAGCTGGAAAGATGACTATGGGCCAGAGAGAGTATACAATTCCTGTCCTTGCTGAACATGTTGATACGATTGTTAATAGAAATCTGGATAAGAAAGGGTTCATGCACTGTGGTTCTTATCAGATTGCTTCAGATGTGTATGATATATTAATGGATAATGGATTGGATAGCGAAGTATGGTTACAAGACAGGCAGAGGAGAGATTCTCATCTGGAAGAGTGGATGGAGAGCAAAGGGCCATCTTTTTATATGAGTGTAAATCGGACAGAGGGCGTAGATTTAAAGGCGGAATTGTGCGGGTATCAAATTGTTGGAAAAGTGCAGTTTCCGTTCCTCGGAGACGCACAAATAAAAGCACGTATGAACATGAAAAAGTACAGATGCCCAGATTGTGGCAAAACCATACGAACAGTCGAAGAGTTGGTGGATTGTACGTGTGGTGCAAAGCTTGTAATGGATATGGATGTTTATACATTTACATGTGATACATGTGGCAAGAAGTTGATTTCGGGATGGGCTCGTCATCAGGAAATTCTTGACAAAGGCACATGTGTATGTGGTGGCAATATGTCAATGTCTACCATGACAGTAGATGGCCAATATTGGTACAATTCGTGTGCGGTGATTGATTTGGTTCAGTCCTATGGACGAGCGAACAGGAGCCAGACAGATAAATCAGAATACTGGATTAATGATTCATCGTTTATGCCGTTGTATAAGAGGATGTATCGGCTCTTTCCCAAGATGTTTAAAGAAGCGGTGCAGGTGATAAAATGATCGATGATGAAATGGAAGATGCTGGATGGATTGATGGCGGATGTAAAACTTGCAAACGTGTATGTAATATTTTTACAT
>JAUWGG010000065.1 GCA_030606525.1 Methanobacteriota archaeon
ACAAAAGATGACAAAACTGTTACTATTTTCTCAAAGAAAAAGATAATTAAAAGCTCACCCCCCTCAACCCCAATCCCCTTTAAATATTCAAAACACATTACCCTTTAACGCACTCGATCCTTTGATAATTCAGGAGGGAAACTAATGAAGATATTTTATAAGAGTGGGATATGTGTTCAAAATGGTAAGGGAACGATAACATTAGATCCAAGAAAGAGGGTTGAGAATGGAATTGTTTCTCATGCGCATTTAGATCATTTGATGCCTGGTGCGCTGATGTCTCCCCAGACAAGGGATATAATGGGTGTGCGCAAGAATACTACTTTGGCTAGAACTTTAAATTTTGGTGAAGAAGCGAATTTAAATGGTTTTTCGATAATGCTGAAGGATGCAGGTCATGTGTTCGGTTCCGCGATGATTAGGGTGAATGATGCGCTCTACACGGGAGATTTCAATCCCGAAGGCGGGTTGACATGTGGGAAGGCTGTACCAGAAGAATGTGAAAAATTGATCGTTGAATCTACCTACGGGAAGCCTAACTTATTATTACCATCTAAAGAGGAAGCGCTCAGCGATCTCCTTTCATGGATCGAGGTTGAAACTGAGAGGAATCCTGTTGGTGTGGGAGCATACGAGTTCGGCAAGGCGCAGGAGATGATCGCATTGATGAATGAAATCGATGTACCTGTTGTTGTGACCGACAAGATAGCTGATATCACAGATGTATACAAGAAATACGGGTTTGAACTGGAATATAAAAGATTTAGCGAGATGAACGAAGATGACAAAAAAAGCCCTTATGCGCTTATCTTGCCGAAAAGGATGTTGAAAAGAAATTCAGAAAGGGCAGAAGAACTTAAAGAATTGAAGAGAAGAGGAGGAAGGACATGTTTTGTCTCAGGGTGGTGCGCTTTTTACCCCTTTACACGTATGCTGGATATAAACGCTCAATTCCCGATAAGCGATCATGCTGATTTTAACGGATTGTTAAGGTTCATAGAGCAGTGCGGTCCAAAAGAAGTTTACACATGTCACGGACACGCGGTCGAATTGGCTGAGCAGGTGAAGACCAGACTAAAAATAGATGCTAGTCCACTACTTAAAGTGTGTTAAAATGTGATGCGGGGGGCGCGATTTTCACAGCCCATACCTGATCCACAGGCAAAGAAAGGCTCTTTGAACACGCGGACTCCTTCGAGACTAGGCCCTCAACCTAGCGCCGTTGACCGAACTTTTCTTGAGTTCTTTGGCCAAGCTTAGCTACCCCCGCAGATCGAGCATTGATATCTTCATTTCAATTTTGATACAGCTTTTCCAAATTCTGTGAACTTGTTCTCCAATATCGTTAAAGCGTATTTTAGAGCCGCTTTTGCGCTCCATGAACCATCAGTTTCAAATTGGAATAAGATCTTTGATTCATCTCCTTCTACTTCGATCGCCTTCCGCTCACATGCATCTACACAAGCTTTACACAGCGTGCAGTCTTCTATGTTCTTCGCTGTGATCTTTCCACGTGCAAGTTTCAAAATACCGAGAGGGCAACTTTCAATACAGGATTCACAGCGATCGCATTTCTCGTTGTCGATGTCTATGATCGGGTAGTATTTGTACCCGACACCATGTGCGACCTTCCATTTCGCATGCTCTTTACCAGTTCCTAAAATTGCTGTTGCATACACCAGCAAAGCCTGTCCTTTACCCAGTTTCATGATCGGGATCGAACGATCCTTTATCTTGAACTTATCTTCATATTTCTTTGATTTGATCCCCTTTATCTTCTGAGTTACGAGTTGCAAATCTTCCGAATAAATGGTACATGGACCTTTTTTGTTTATATTGTATAGTATCGTGCAGTTGGGGCATCCTTCACCGCTGCAGCTCTCACATTTATCTCTATAGCTAAAAAGCTCGATATCCGTTGGGATAGGCAGCAGACCCAATCTATGCGCGATAATCTCATCGAATAAAGGTGTAATGCTCTCATAAGTTTTACCCTTCTCATCGCTTATCGGACCTAAATGGAACTCAACATCCTCGATCGCCATCTTTGGTAAATCTGCGGTCAATGTCCTTCGCAGCGCGTTCGCAAGCGATGGTCTAGCACCTGTCAATAATATCTTCGCTCTTGTGTCTCCCATCTCTAAGATCTTCAATTTCATGAAATTTACACCCGTCTGCCTCGTCTACCGCCTTTCTTTTTTGTACCGTTATGCGGTATAGGGGTCACATCTTCGATCCTGCCGATTCTAAGGCCTGCTCTTGCCAGTCCACGGATCGCTGCTTGAGCTCCAGGTCCTGGTGATGTTGATTTATTTCCACCTGCAGCCCTGACCTTGACATGAACTCTGTCCATCCCCTTTTCCTTGATGATATCAGCTACTCGCCCGGCAGCTTTCATGGCAGCATATGGTGAAGCTTGATCTTTTGCTGCCTTTACAACCATACCGCCGGAGCATTTGGTTATCGTCTCAGCACCAGTTAGATCGGTAACAGTTATAATTATATTATTGTAAGTTGCGTAAATATGGGCCACACCCCATTTGCTGGTCATTCTTTACCTCCCTCTCCTTCCAGTCATTCTTTGCCTCCCTCTCTTTTCATCTTCTTTGCCTCCCTCTTTTTCCATCTCCACTTTTCTTCTTTCAAGGGCTTCACGCTCTATCATTGGTCTGGAAGGATGACTCTCATTCGCCAGCTCCGAATAGGGATTGTAAGCGATCGAGCCTTCTTCCTCTTTTTTAACCAAATATCCTGGTATGGTTACCTTTCTTCCGCTTGCCATAATATGCCCGTGTACGATGAACTGCCGCGCCTGTTCAACGGTGTATGCCAATCCCTTCATGTAGGCAACTGTTTGAAGTCTTCTACCCAGGATCGCTTCTATGTCCAAAGCAAGAACATCATTCAGGGTAGCTTCTTTTTGCAGCAGTCCCATACGGGCCAATCTTTTAAGCAGTTCATCTGTCTCCTTCTTCGCCTGCTCATCTCCGTATCGCAGTCTAGCTTGAAGTTCCCGTGAGCGCTGTCTAAATCTTCGAAGCATGGATTGAATTTTCCATAATTCTCTTTTATTTTTAAGTCCATATTTTCGCAGAAGCTCGTTCTCTTTCTTAATGCGGTCTCCTTCCCATGGATGCGAAGGCGTATCATATTTTCTCCTTGCAAATTTCGGATCGCCTATCTAACCACCCCTCTCATATCCAACTTCATTTCACCTCTATTTGCCCTTCGCCTTGTCCTTTGTCTTTTTCATACCTGCCAACATCTTTTTTCTAACTACGCCTACAGTTAGGCCGGTTCTTCCCGTTGACTTTGTCCTCTGTCCTCTCACTTTTTGTCCTCTCTCGTGGCGGATTCCGCGATAGCATCGAATCATTTTCAATCGGTTGATGTCATCTCTTCTGGTCATATCCAGATCTGTATCAAACAAATGAATGTCCTCATTGGTATCATAATCCCGCTGTCGATTCAACAACCAGTTCGGTACGTTCTGATCGAGATTATCTATGAACTCCTTGATCTCTTCGATCTTCTCATCAGAAAGATTCCCAATCTTCTCATGCCTTGGTACACCTGTAAAGTTAATAATGATCTCAGCAACCCTTCTCCCCACACCTTTCAGCCCAGTTAAGGCTAGAACAGTGCTTTTATTCCCATCTAGATCTGCATTTGCTATACGCACAACATATTTGAAATCACTTTCTTCCTCAGCCACATTAAAGCCTCTCTTCCTCTTTAAGAAGTAAATGCCTTAATTGGTAGCTATTATATAAATGTAGTGGGAGAGGAGCGAAAGGTCAATGATGATGGGGGATCACAAAACGATGAAGAACCGATGATAATTACTCATGAATAATGACAACAAATCTCACACAAAAATAAATAAAGATAATGTTATTACCCAAAGTGATTGCAATGATCGAGATCAGATTTCACGGTAGGGGGGGACAGGGAGCTGTCGTTGCCTCTAAACTTCTAGCTCAAGCCGCTTTCCTTGAAGATAATGATGTGCAATCCTTTCCCTACTTTGGCGTGGAAAGGAGGGGAGCGCCTGTAACAGCCTTCACGAAGATCGATAAAAGACCCATACGAATAAAATCTCAGATTTACGAACCTGATTACGTTATCGTACTCGATCCTTCATTGATGAATGCAGTTGACGTAGCTCATGGCTTAAAGAAAAATGGTTTGATACTGATAAACAGCAATAAGAAACCTGAGAAATTTAACTTGCCTGCAAAGAGAATTGCGACCGTCGATGCAACTTCCATTGCCATTGCCCATCGACTGGGAAGCAAACATGCACCGATCGTTAACAGTGCAATTCTAGGCGCATTCTCTAAAGCATCGAAGATCGTGAAGCTCTCCTCGCTTATCAACAGCATTTTAGAGATATCACCAGCAAAAAAAGAGGAGAATGCTGCTGCAGCAAAAGAGGCTTATGAGAAGGTTACGGTGGTAGAAAATGTTTAAAACTTACGAAGATCTGCCATTAACACCAATAACGAACGTTTCCTCCAGGACAAATAAAACAGGATTGTGGAGGACGTTCAAGCCGGTGATAGATTACGAGAAGTGCATCAAATGCTACATCTGCTGGAAGTTCTGTCCGGATGTGGCAATAATCATTAACGATTTTCCACAGATAGATTACGATTACTGTAAAGGATGTGGAATTTGCGCGAACGAATGCCCAAAAAATGCTATCACGATGGAGAAAGAGGAGTAGGTATGAAAAAAGTTGTAACAGGTAATGAGGCACTAGCATATGGGGCCAAAATAGCCAGAGCAGAGGTCATACCCGCTTATCCCATCACACCGCAGACAACGGTCGTTGAAAAGATCGCGGATTTTATGGCTGATGGGGAGATGAAAGCAAAATATATCAAAGTAGAGAGTGAGCACAGCGCGATGGCAGCCTGCATTGCAGCGTCCAACGCTGGTGCGAGAACCTTTACAGCAACTTCAGCTCACGGCTTAACTTTAATGCATGAACTCCTTTTTTGGGCCAGTGGCGCTCGATTACCTATCGTAATGGGTAATATCAACAGGGCTATGGGTCCACCCTGGAGTGTTTGGGCCGATCATTTAGATTCAATAGCACAGCGGGATACAGGTTGGATGCAGTTCTACTGCGAGAACAACCAAGAGGTATTGGATACAGTAATACAAGCATACAAGATCTGTGAAGATAAAGATATTTTATTACCTGCTTTTATCAATGAAGACGCTTTTTACCTGTCTCATACATCTGAGCTTGTTGATATTCCTGATCAAGAGCGGGTTGATGAGTTCTTACCTCCGTATGAGCTTCAATTGAAATTGGATATTGACAATCCCATGGGATTTGGATCACTTGTGATGCCTGAATGGTACATGGAGTTCAGATATAAGATCGCAGAGGCGATGGATAGAAGTAGAAAGAAGATCCAGCAGGTGAGCAAAGAATTCAATAAAATGTTCGGACGGAGCTATGAGATGCTCGATCTATACAGATGCGAGGATGCAGAGGCGGTGTTCATAGCCGTTGGCACGATGGCTTCTACTGCTAAGGAAGTAGTTGATACGATGCGAAAAGAAGGAAAGGATGTTGGGGTAGCCCGGTTAAGGGTATTCAGACCTTTCCCAGTGGACGAGATCAGGGAATTGGCCAAAACCGTGGATTTCATCGGAGTAATGGATCGAAGTTATTCGTTCGGTTACGGTGGTGCGATATTCTCGGAAATAAAAGCTGCTCTGTACAATTCAGATTACAAACCTATCGTAAAAGATTATATTGTGGGTCTAGGTGGAAAAGATGTTACTCCAAAGGTCCTAGAAAAGATCTTCACTGATGGGTTAAAGGTTAGGACGAAAGGGCTAAAAGACAAAGAGATCGAATGGATCGGTGTAAAAGGTCTAGGAGGTTGGTGAGTTCAATGGCAAAGCTCACGATCCCGAAGGAAGAATTAATGATGCCCGGACATGTTGGGTGCTTAGGCTGCGGTGCTACCCTTACCATGCGGTATGTATTGAAAGCTCTGGGAAGAAAAACGATGGTTTGTATACCTGCTTGCTGTTGGGCTGTGATGCCCGGTGTGTTCCCGTATACATGCCTTGAGATACCAATGCTCTACAACGCTTTTGAGACCACAGCTGCCTCCATTACAGGTTTAAAAGCAGCTCTTTCGATTAAGGGAAAAGAGGACATTACAGTCGTGGGTTTCGCTGGAGATGGCGGAACAGCTGATATTGGTATC